>NZ_BDBA01000081.1 GCF_001612745.1 Nocardia amamiensis NBRC 102102
TGCGCGCGAACGCGTGGCGCGCCTACGAGAGCGCGACCAGCTATTGCGAGTGGCCGTGTTGGAGCGAGACGGTCGTCAGATCCTTGACCGTGTACGATATCGAGACGCCCGTGAGCTGGAGCTCAATAACCAAGAGCTTGTTCGAATCAAAGAAGAGCGCGCGATCCTTCGCGCAGGGAATGAGTTGAGCCCATTGCAACAGCAGGCGCTCGAATTTGATCGGCGTCAGGGCGAGGAAGAACTCGCTCAAATTGCTGAAGAGCGAGCGCGCGAAAGGGACATTCGTGACCCGGTCGCTCGATTGCTACAGGCAAGGGGGCTACACTCACTCGCGATCATGTATGAGAATCGGATGCGAGCATTACGCGAACGTTTGGCACGTGAACGCGCTGCGCGAGAACGAAATAGAGGGCGAGAGCCGGGCTTTGGTCGTGATCTTTGGTGAGAAGTCGTGGGGCAATCTATACTCGTGGTATTGCGCGGACAGTAGCTCGTTTGGGAGAACTGAACGCCCGCATGGAACCGGTGGCGAAAGGATATCTCGGTGGCCGATGAAACCAGTGGCCCGATAAACTCGCTCAAAGGGATCATTCCCGGAGCGGGAATCGACGACGCGCTGCCGGACGTCGAGTGGTTTCCGGAACCGTCCACCATCCCACTGATCATCGATACCGATATCGGCGGCGAACCCGACGATGCAATCGCACTGATTGTCGCCGCCGGGCTCCCCAGCCTCTCACTCGTGATCACCAGCGACGAGCAAGGTGGTCGGCGGGCACGGTTGGCTCGATGCCTGCTGGACCTGATCGGCCGCTCCGATGTTCCAGTCGCCGCGGGAACGCAGCTGGGTAATGAAACAAACTGGGCTGCCGAGGAATTAGTGCCCAATTACATTCCCGCCCAGTCTACTGAGGTCCTGGCGGCCGTTCGCCGCGTGTTCGACGAGCACGATGGTCAGATCAGCTGGGTCGGCCTTGGGCCAATGTCGAACCTGGCCGCGGTCCTTGACGACAACCCTGCATTTGGCGAGCGGCTTGTCATCACCCAGCAGGAGGCCGCGGTGAGGTTCTCCCCTGACGGCGGGCAGCGAAACTTCGCGCTAGATGTGGAGGCGGTACGAAAAGTTCTCGCGGCAGGAGCCGCGCCGTGGATCGTTCCGGCAGAGGTAACTTTTCAGCTGGCGAACTCCGTTTCTACAGAGTCGCTGGAGTTCGACATCCTCAAGCGCGGCCACGACCCAGCTCGTGAGATGATTCGCGATCACTTGGACCAGTGGTTCGACAACTTCGCCTCGTTCGCTACGCTGCATGCAGTGCCAACCCTCGCACTGGGGATCGGAATGCCTTACCTAGCTTCGGTATCGGCCACCGTTGGCCTGGACGAAACCGGTCGCGTCATCCCTGGTGACAATTCCGTTCACCTTGTTCGAACCGCCGACTATAGCCGGCTGCGCGCATGGCTCGTCCGTCGCTTGGAGTTGGTTCAATCCAACCTCGACGTCCACCCCGCCGCCGATCACAACGACCCGCTCGGCTACTGAGCCGAACCCGCGACAGAAGAGATCAACCATTGGCACTATACGCGGAGATTCGAAAGCTAGAAGAGAATGAACAACAGGTCCGCTACGCCTACACCGATGTGTCCGGTATTGAGCAGACCTTTCGTCTCGACAAGCTTGCCGAGACGATACGCCTCGAGACTGGCGCCGACGACATGCTCTTCCGCGCAGTTGCGGGCAAGGTTGCTTCTGCTTGGCTGAAGGGCAAGGAGGCGCCTGATCACCTAATTGTGCAGGCGTAAGCATTCGCTCAATGAATGATTGAGCGGGAAAAGAAGTCCGGCGTCACCAGCAAATGCATGTTGTAGCCCGCCCGGCCGCGTCGGTGGTCAATCAGCGGCCGGGGCCAGCCTTCCAACGTCACGTAGGTCGTGCCCGGACGAACTGCTGTGCGTGTGGAGGCATGAGCTCGACGGGTATCAGATACAACCCGCCGCCGCGGAACCTCCACTCCACGACGTCGCCGCGGAGTCTGAAGCGCCGGACATTGCGGTAGAGGTGGCGCGAATCCCCGGCGGGCGTGCGGAGGGCGAAACCCGCACCGCCGTACTCGACATGCATGAGTGCCCCCGGAAAGGCGTAGGTGGCAATCCGTTTTCGGGTCCAGTTCCACCCCCGGAACGAGCCGATCACCATACAGAACGAGATGAAGCCGAGCAGAAACACGATGCCGCCCACCGCATTGTCACCGAACCCCTCGGAGCCCTCGCGGATGACATTCACGACTATCTGCAGGCTGAACAGCCCCGCGACCACACCGAGGAACAGCAGAAACCGAATCGGATCGAAGCTGGTGAAGAAGGCGGCACGATTGAGACGTCCCGCGGTCTGCGCATCGGCGGCATAGTCGAAGACGAGCCGCTGTTCGCCGGGCACCGGGGTGGACTCGTCGTGCCGCGCGTTCGACGGCGGGTACTGGCCACCGTCTTGCAGCGACGCCGGATTCGGCTGCGGCGGCTGCGGATGGGGCTGCTGCGCCTGCCATGGTGGTGCCTCGGGATGCGGTTGCTGTGCCTGTGGCTCTGGCCGCAACCCATACGAATACGGTTGTGGTGCTGGTGGATACAATTCCTGATGCGGTGGATGGCCGCCGTACGGACCCGGCATCGAGTTCGGATACGGCTGGCCAGCCGGATGCATATTCACGTCGTTCGAGTTCCTTCCCTGCCGTGGCAGGCTAACCCGAGGCTGCCGGATTCTTGTAAGGAAGAGGTCAGGGCCTAAGTCCTAGCCACGATCATTCGCCGGGCAAGCGGCCATGGCCGCCGCGCCCGGACATCACCACCGCGATGACAGCGAGGGGTGACGATTGCTGGCCCGCTGCGGAAACGAATCTTGCGGCCAGGTCCGATGTTTCGGAGTGGTTGTGGCATGGTGTTACCAGCCATATCGACTCGATACCTCCCCTGCATCGGATCCGGCGTTGGCTGACTGGCCCCACGCTTTCGGAATCGTGCGGCCAGGCCTGCCCTGCTCGTGACCCAGTGGGGAACGACCCGCGTTGCCTCGCGGGCGCTAGACGCGCGCCGCACGCCTGCCCAAGAACTCTCGCACTTCTGGTATTGCGGCGTGGGCGCGAACAGTGTTGGCGATTGCGTCGATTCGCTGGCGCAGCCGGGTGGAGGCAAGGCTGCTGATCGTGTCGAAGTTGTCGGTGAGCACTGAGCACGCTTGGGCGATGTCACCGGCACTGACAAGGTTTTCGGCAAGGTTGAGCTGCCAACCTGCACGCTCTCTGGGCCAAGCCGACGAGCTGTCGATGGCAGCTTGAAAGTGGGTGGTCGCCGCATCATGATCGCCCAGCCACCTCTGGGCTCTGCCGGTGATACCGACTAGTTCAGCCTCCGGCAAGAACACCCAATCCTGATCGTGCCCGCGAGTAGAATCGTAGGCGCGATATGCCCGGCTTGTCGCTGCCGCCGTCGACGCCTTGTCACCGCGCAATGCATGCGCCTCGGCTTCACGGATCGCCATCAATGCGCGCAATCTCGGGCCACCCTCACGAAGCGATGCCCGCGAGGCGGCCTGCGCATACTGCACCGCCAGGGTATCGCCCGCCATATCCTCCCCGGAGCGGTCGATCATGAGGCAGCTCGCATTGACCAGCGCATGAGCCGCCGCGAGCCCATCACCTGCCGCGTTGGCAGCGTGCGCCGCGTCCGCATAATATCGACGAGCCTCGTCGAGGCAACCTGCGTCGTAGTGGACCCAGCCCGCCGCCGTCATCATCTCGGCACCTGCACTCGTGAGCGCTTGTCCGACCGTCTCGGTGTAGTCGGCGTGGCTGAGAAGCTGCTCGATGTAGCGCACTTGGTTAGCAGCGATCCGGCACAATCGGTCGCCACCGACGATCAGATCCAGCTCGTGAATCCGGTTCACGCTGTCGCTGATGGCGGCCACATCGCTCGCGCCGACTTTCACGCTGGACGACGTTCCAGCTTGGGCAGAGGCCGTTGCCGACATCATGGCGGCCCCCGCACTCCCTAGCGCCCCAGTTCTGAAGAAGTTGCGACGGTCCACATCTGCCTCCTGGTCCGACTCCACCACCAGTATGGCGAGCGGAACATGAAGTGCACGCGCTACGAGCCGAAGAACGCGCACATCGTGCGAGGCCGGACCGCCGCGCTCCAAGCCGGAGACGGCGGGCTGGGAGAAGTTGATCAGCGCACCCAGCTCCGTCTGAGTCATGCCGAGGGATTTCCTGATCCGCCGGATCACTTCGCCGGTCGTAATGGACATGTGCAACGCCCCCGATAGATGGTTGATTTTCCCCTGCGCATCCGCCTCGAGAACAGCGGCATCCGCAGGATATACGCCTCATCCGATAGCCGGAACGGAAACCGAAATCTGCTCTCCCACCTGGCGGTTTCCGGACCTTAGCGTTCGGAGGAAGGTGCCCGGTGCCGGGCCGACGCCGCACCCGTCAGCGGCGCATTGGCCCGCCAGAGTGACGGGCCGGTGGCGACAGCCCCCGGCACCGGGTACCGCCGACCAATGGTGCTCGAAACGGAGAGGCGTCAATTCCATGAATTCCCTTGCCATGTATCAGCTCGTCGCATTGAACGACGCCGCCGCCCATCAAGCTCCAATCCTCCCGTTCACTATCGGTCAAGCCCATGAGGTGATGCGGGTTCACGTCGGCTGCCGCGCGAAACACTGCGCCCGCAAAGCGGCGGCACGCCAGGTGCTGATCGACAACGGGCGGATGGTGCCGGACACCAGCAAGCCGCAGTGAAACCGGGTGATCCACCCGAACCACCGGACCCACGCCGAATCCGCCACATCCGTATCGAATCCGGCGCACTGCGACTGGACTACCGGGCCAGCGCCGAACAAGCCGAAAGCGTTGCCGGACACCTTGCCCGGCGCTTCCCGGAACTCATCGTGACCGTCGATGACGAACTGCACGACGATCTTCCGCCTTTGCCCTGCGCACAGCTCTGGGATTGACCTGCTTCAGCATTCGCCCGCGAAATTCGAATGGATACAAGACAAATGCCGCCTCCCGATTCGAACCGTGACCCTGCGCCACCCCCGTCGTTTCGCCATCACGAGCCAGCCACGAGGCGACCCGCCGACCCCGCACTCGCCCGCTGTCTGCACTACCGGCGTATCTGCGGACTACCGTGCTTCGTGGACGGCGAGACCCGGCGAATCACCCTGCGCACAGGTGCTGTCGCAGCAGTAACGGTCCCCGAATGGCTCGGCGAAATGGTCCACGCTGACCTCTCCCGGCAGCACCTCCTTGGACCCGTCATCGCACACGGCTCCGGCCGCTGGACGATCCTCGCCCGCCCCGACGACACCGGCGCACTCGCCGCCGACGGCGACATCTTCACCGCACTACTACGCGCTGCCGCGACCATCGTCCCCAACGGCGGCGAAGTGGTCCTGCCCTCCCACGGCGACGAACGAAGTGGATACCGGCGATGGGTAGTCGCGCCGCGCGACACGTTCCGCCCGCACATCAGCACCGTCGTGCACTCGATCATCACAGCTTCCGGGCGACCCGGAAGCTGACCGCCACAGCGTAATTCGCGATCGCAATGCCACCACATTGATCGAACCCAAACGATAAATCGCCTGTTCACAGCTGCGGGTAAGTTGTCCACGTACTCGACCGCGATAGGGACCCGAATCCGATGGAACCGAACTCCGCGTCGGTGCGTCCTAGAATTCAGGGACGACTCTGACGACCCGCGATCGGGAGGCTTCGGTGGGACGACGAACGACGGCGGCGGTTGCGGCGCTTGCCTCGGTGGCAGTGGTCGCTGCGGGGTGCGGTCCTGACACGGACGGCTCGGACCCGCCGAGCTCGATCACCGATACGTCGGCTGCCACCGCAGCGTTGTGGGATCCGTGTACGCAGATCCCGGCTCAGGTTGTGCAGAAGATCGGTCTGACACCCTCCTCGAAAAGGTCAGGCATCGCTGGGGTTGAGGAACCAGGGTGGAAGGTTTGCTCGTGGAACAATGAGGACTTCAGTGTTGGGGTCTTTTCCACGATCAACAAGGTTGACGACTTCAAAAAGAAGGCCGACAACATCGGCTTCAAGGATGTCACGATTGCTGGACGCCAAGGCGTCGAGCATCGGATGGCATCCGACAGATTCGATGAGACGTGCAGCTTGCTGTTCACCGCGAAGCACGAAACGCTACAGATCTTGATCCGCAATCAGACGTCATCGAGCAGTGCGACAGCGCCGTGCACCCGGGCCGAACAAGTAGCCGTGAGCCTTGTTCCAATCTTTCCGAGTTGATCAGGGGATTTGGCAGATGTCGATGGACCACGAGATCAAGCTATGGCGCCATCTCGCCGATGAAGCGAAGGCGGGGCGACTGTACCTCGACCCTGCGGTTGCCAAGGGGTGCCGCGATGCGTGCAGCAATCAGATCAGGCTTTACGAAACCGTCCGGGACGACTTGCGCTATGTTTCGAATGTCTCAGGCTTCGGCGACTTCGACTGCGCAGACGAACTGGCAAAGATGCTGGGCGGTAAGGCAATCGGCGGCGAAGGTGACGTAGACTCCGCACTGAGGGAGCACATCGAGGTGCTGACCCTGATGCGTGACACCATCCAGGTCTCCGTGGATCGAATCGCCGCCCAGGACGACGCCAACGCACAGAACACCAGCACTCTGTTGAACTGATCGGGGGATGATCGTGGGTCTACCGTTCATGGTCGCGATCGGCGCCGCACTGCATGAAATGTCCAAATCCGGCCCGCCCGAGAGCGGTTCGCGCGACGAGAGTCCCGATGCTGCCATCGCACGTAACCGCATCGCCGAGATCATGCGCGGCGGTACCGATCTGCATACCCAGTCGCCGAAGGTCCCGGAGAGCGCCTACAAGGACCCAGACGGCATTGACGATCTGTATCAACGGGTGCAGGCGATGTCCGTTACCGATGTCGTCGGACTGCATAAACGGTGGGAGTCCATTCGTGACCGGCTGGAGCAGGGTTTGCAGGGTTTCGGCCCGGAGATCGGCAAGGCCATGGCAGGAAATTGGGAAGGTGCGGCGGCGAAAGGCGCGGCCGACGGGGTCAAGGAGTACGTGGACAAGTCCGGCGGGCTGATCGGTTCGGTGCAGATCATCGCCGAGAAGGTGAAGATCATCCGGTCGGGCATCGAGGTCACGCGCCCCGCCGTGCAGGAGACGCCGAATC
Organism: Nocardia amamiensis NBRC 102102; assembly: GCF_001612745.1. Lineage (GTDB taxonomy): Bacteria > Actinomycetota > Actinomycetes > Mycobacteriales > Mycobacteriaceae > Nocardia > Nocardia amamiensis. The sequence continues at coordinate 7,227 of NZ_BDBA01000081.1, forward strand.
ACACGTGGACCAGCAACATAGCGAGCTGGGTGCCCGGCCCGACGTGGAAGTTGAACCAGCATCGTGCCGATGCCGCACACGACGCTTCGGTGAACGTCGTCAGGAATGTCTTCTATCCCGCGGTCCGGGAGGCCGATAGCGGTGTTCCGCTGGTGCCCAAGCCGTACAACCCCGTGCACCAGTCCGGCGATCAACCGGTCATACCGAACAACGGCTGGCAACCTCGATCGCCCGGTCCCGGCGACAAATCCACCACCGCGCAACCGACACAGCCACCGGGTGCGGAGGATGCACCGGCGAACACCGTCCCAACAGGCACGAACCCGCTTGCCCAGCAACAGGACACCGCCGACCAGACGACCCCGGCAAGCACCGACCCATCGACCCGACCGGCGAGCGCTACCCCCGGCACCGATCCGTCACCGGCGCGCCCCGGTTCACCGAGTCCCGGCTCTCCGGGCACCCCGAGTCCGGGCATACCTGGCTTGGGCACCCCGGCACCCGGCCGCAGCGTCAACGGCGTCCCGGCTGCTCCGGGCACGGCCCCCGCCGCCGCAGCGGCCCGTTCCGCCGCGGGACGCCCCGGTATGGCCGGGATGCCGGGCATGATGCCGCCCGGCGCGCGAGGCAAGGGCGATGACGACAAGGAACACCAGACCAAGGACTACTTGGTGAACCAGCGCAACGGCGAGGAGCTGACCGGTCTCGGCGAAGAGAACAGGGCCAAGACGGTTCCGCCGGTGATCGGCGGATGAGCTCACGAAGCGTCGACGCCGTGTTGCCACGCGCGGCGCGACGGCTGTGCTCATCGGACGAACCGGCATCATGAGCCGACAGGAGTGGTCTTTCACGGCACTTGGCTTCACCGTGCTGTGGCGGGCTGCGGAGCGCGACGTGCTTCCGTACCCGCTGCAGTACCGGTCCACCGCGGAAACGGTCGCCGACTACGAAACCGAGTGGAAATCCGAAGCCACCGAACTGCATAGGCGCTGGGACGAGTCCCTGTACGGTGCGCTGCGCGTACTGGCCGAGCCCGAGGCACGCATCGAGATCGCGGGATTCCAGGGACCAGAAAAGCTGCGCATCCACGCCGCCGTGCATTACCGGCACGCCGTGCTGCTGGTGCAGGAGCCGACCTCGTCGCCGGATCGCGGTGGGGCCGTGCGCATGTCATTGATCAGTGCGGCGGAGGTGAGCCGTCGCGTCGTCGACCTGCTCCCGGACGCCCCGCGTGGCGGCGGCCCCGGCGTCGAAGTCTCCCGGAACGACCTCGACGCCGAGGACGATGGCCCGTACCGGATCGGGGCGCCGCCCCCGCCCCGCGCTCGAGCCGAACAATTCTTCGAACGCCCCCGCACCACCATCGCCCACGTCGCGGTATACCCGGGTCCCTCGTGGGACAATCGCCCAGCACCCGCCCGGGGCTTCCACATCATGGACTACCGCGACGGCCGGTACCTCGTCCGCAGCGGAGCCACCATCAGAGCCGTCCCCGCCGGCAACACCGACATACGGACTCAACTCGAGCGGATCGTTCAGGTCACGGTCGAAGGGTTTCGCGAGGAGAGCGATCCAAGTTACACCTGAACCGGACCTTCCTCGGCTGCCGAGCGGAATGGGTGGACAACCAGCCGAACCTGCCGTCGACGCCGAGCGTGCGGCCGCCGCAGGCGGTGAAAAGCGGAGTTATGCTGCTCTCGGTCCGGGTGGGCGATCGAGAAAGGGGCCGTGGGTGTTGAGGCAGCATGAGTCGTTCGCCGACTACCTGGTCGAGGGCGTACTCGGGCAAGGCGGCATGGGGACCGTCTATCTGGCGCGCCACCCGCGTCTGCCGCGACTGGTCGCGCTCAAACTGCTCAACCGCGCGGTGTCCGAGGACGAGGAATTGCGGCGACGCTTCGAGCAGGAAGCCAATGTCGTTGCGCGCCTGGATCATCCTGGCATTGTCGGTATCTATGATCGTGGCACACACGACGGGCACCTGTGGATCTCCATGCAGTACATTCGCGGCACCGACGCTGCCCGGCTCGACTCCCGCACGGCACCTCACCATGTCTTGCAGATCGTCTCCGATACCGCGAAAGCGCTCGACTACGCCCACAGCCGAGGTGTGCTGCATCGCGACATCAAGCCAGCGAACATCTTGATCGCCGAGCCTGAAGCCGGCCGCGAAACCCGAGCCCTACTCACGGATTTCGGTATCGCCCGACTGCTGGACGCGGATACCAAACTGACCGCCACCGGAACATTCACCGCCACACTCGCGTACGCGTCACCGGAGCAGCTCTCCGGCGAGCCGGTCGATCACCGAGCCGACCAATATTCCCTCGGCTGCACCCTTTTCACACTCCTGGCAGGGCAACCACCGTACCCCGCGACCAATCCCGGCCAGATAGTTGCCGGGCACCTCGGCAAGCCGGTCCCACGGCTCAGCGATACCCGCCCGGAGTTGCCACCACAACTCGACGACGTGATCGCACGCGCCATGGCCAAGCACCGGAACGAACGATTCGCCACCTGCGGCGAATTCGCGGCAGCCGCCACCGCGGCCCTGCGCGGCGAAGTTGCGCGATCCGCTCCCTCCGCGACCGTCGTGAACCAGCGTCACGGCCACCCGGCTACAGCGGTCGACCCGTGGCCTCGTTCCGCCCCGACCATCCTGAATCAGGCTCCGGACCCGGTCCGGCGCTCCGCTTCCGAACCCGCTCCGTGGCCGAACGCGCCAGTCGGCGATCCGCCACAGCCGTCCGGCGTCATCGCCAGAACCGCCGCCGTCGTCGCGTTCGCTTTCGGCCTGCTCGCGGCCTTGCTCGCCCTCGCAGGGCTTGTCGAGCTGGCAACCCGGCGGGGCGGGGGCCACGTCCGGACGCCGCGTGAAGTCGTCGTCGACTATCTCGCCCCGATGACGATCTGTTCCGCGATGTCGCTGCTGCTGCTCGGCGGGTCCATAGCGCTTTTCGCACGCAGACGCTTCGGCCGTATCGCGGTAGCCCTGGGCACCGGGATCATCACACTGCTCGCCTTGATCGCCGTCGGAGTGAGCCTCGGTGGCAACAGCGGCGGAGATGCGGTGTTCTTCGGCACAATCCTGATATTCGCCTGCACGGGACTGACGTGCGCCGTATCCCCCTCGACCAGCCGATGGCTCGCACATAGACGTTCCAGGACCTGACCACCGGGCACGGGCACTTCTCGCCCTCCAGCCGAGCAGCGGCAACCTTCCCCGCAACTGCACGGAAGACCATGTTTCGACGCCGGTCTCGGGGCGGATCGTCTCGGCAACCTCGTCCAGACGAAGGGGCTGGCCAACGTGACGCGGCCTGCGCATACCGCAGGGCCAGGGCACTGCCTGCCATATCCTCCTCGGAACGGTCGATCCATGGGGCAACTCGCGTTGACCAGCGCGTGAGCCGCCGCTAGCCCACCACCCGCCGCGTTGGCGGCGTGCGCCGCATCCGAGTAACTGACGACTCCGCCGCTGATCACCACATGGTCCAGATGGCAACGCCGCGAATGTCGGTCCCCCTTGCTAACTTTCGTTCCGTTCTGATCTGACGAATAAGGCGAGGCGCACATGACAATCGGGGGTACCACCTATCTCGAACTGTCCGAGGACAGCGGGTCCGCGCACAAGTTCTATGAGGTAGTCGTCGCGGGCACGCAGGTGAGTGTCCGTTTCGGCCGCATCGGGGAGCAGGGGCAGACGAAGGTCAGTTCCTTTGCCACCGAGGAGAAGGCGCAGGCGGCCGCGGCGAAGAAGATCGGCGAGAAGGTGCGCAAGGGGTATGCACCCGCGGTGATGGGTGCGCGCGCCAGGCGTGCGGTGACCAGGCGGGCTATCAGCAGCCAGCGCTCGACCGCGAAGTCCGCGCCGGTGCTGTGGAGTTTCGACTCCGGCGCCGCCGCCTTCGGCATCTTCGTCGACGAGCGCCGCTGCTGGGTGGGCAACGAGAACGGGGACGTGTACACCCTGACTCCGGAGGGCGTGGTCACCGGCCGCTACCGCCTGCCGGACGCGGTGAAATGCATTGTGGCCGACGACTTCTGGATCTACGCCGGATGCGACGACGGCCGCGTCTACGACCTGTCGGGCAAGGTGCCGCGGGCCGCCTACGATATCGCGGCCGACGTCGACATCTACTGGCTGGATATTCACGACGGCATCCTCGGTGTCTCCGACCGGCAAGGCGGCATCACGGTGATCGACTACGAAGAGGAGTCGCTGTGGAGCCGGCGCAGCACCGGCGACTCGGGGTGGATGGTGCGCATCGACCCGAACGGGGTCTATCACGGGCATTCCGCCGGTGTCACCAAATACGACCTGGACAGCGGAAATACCCTGTGGCAGGTCGGCACCGGCGGCGAGGTGCTGTTCGGCTGGCAGGAATCCGACGCCGTCTATGCCGGTACGGACAGGCGGCAGGTCCGCATGGTGGCCAAGAGCGGCCGCGCCGAGCAGACCTACCAGTGCGATGCCGCGGTCTTCTCCTGCGCCACCTCACCTGACGGACGCTACGTCTTCGCCGGTGACAACTACTCCTCGGTGTATTGCTTCGACGCCGCCGGGAACCGGCTGTGGAAATTAGCCACCGGCTGCGGGTCGGCGTATTCCATGCAGTATCACGGCGACAAGCTGTATCTGGTGACCACTACCGGCACGCTGGCCTGTCTCGATGTCAGCGAAGCCGCCATCCGCGACGCCGAGCAGGGTGTGCTGCCCGAAACGGTGTCGGTGAAGGCTCCGGAGATCTCTGCCGTGGTGCCGAGCAGCACCGTCGAGGTGACCTCCGACGCCGGAACCGGTGTCATCGTGGAATGCGTCGACCAGGGCGGTGCCCTGCGCGTCCGCGTCGTCTCGCCGGGATATCGGAACGGATGGAATGTCCAGTTCCCCAAGGATATTCGACGCGCTGGCGCTCGATACGTGGTCGATGGCGTGGCGGAGTCCGCGCGCGGCGGCTTCTATCGGGTACGCGGAGATATCCGGCAGCTGAGCTGATCCGGTTCGGCTCGATCCCCAGCTGACCGACGTCTCGGCGACGCCTGCAAATGAGACCCACCATGCGCAGAGTTGCCGTGACTGCGGCGGTGTCGGCATCGGCGCCGGTCCGTAATTCGCACCGCCAGCGGCCGCCGCGGCCGTGGCGGACTCTCATACCGAGACTGCCGAACAATGCGCAGGCAGCCGTCCGAGCCGTTATCGACGCCGGGACGTGCGCCCGTAGGCGTTCGTGGGATCTGAGGCGACGAACTGCGCCCATGTCTGTCCGTCATGGGCGTGATCGGGGCAGGTGTTCTCCCCAGCCCGGAATGCGCGGCCGACGCGTCCGGGCACCGGGATGCGGACAACCCGCCGAGGACGCTGGCGAGCGGCCCGCCAGATCTCCGTCAACCTCGCCAACGTCAGCACTTCCGGACCCCCGAAGTCAGGAGCACGACCCACCGGACCACCCTTGACCAACTCGGCAACCCGCCGCGCGACGTCGGCCGCAGCGACCGGCTGGAAGCGAAAGTCCAACGGCAAAGGCGCAACCGGCCATCCCTCGACGGTCTGCAACGCGGAGGCGATCAACTCGTGGAACTGCGTTGCGCGCAGAATCGTATGCGGCACGCCGCTGTCGATGATCTTCTGCTCGCAGGCCAGCTTGTTGCGGTAATACCTGAACGGGATGCGATCGATCCCCACGATCGACACGTAGAGCAACTGCTCGACACCCTGCGCGGCGCGAAGCAGGTTCTCGGTTTGCACGATGTCGGGTCCACCCCACCGACGGAAGTCCGAGGCGGCGTGCACGATCATGTCGGTTCCCGCGACAGCCTCCGAGACGCCCGCCCCTGTCTGCAGGTCCCCGACATGTGTGCCCGCCCCAGGGCGTCGCGACAGTACCCGGACGTCATGGTGCTGTTCCCGCAACCGATCGACCACCAGCTTGCCCAATGCCCCAGTTCCGCCCGTGACGAGAATGCGACTGCCCATCGTTGCTCCTCCACATTGTCAGCATCGGGTGGCACCCTATACGGCATGGTTAAAACCACCGTGTATTTGACCGACGAACTAGAGATCCGGCTCGACGCGGAAGCCGCCGCCACCGGCGTGAGCAAGGCGGAACTCATTCGCCGAGGCATTGCCATGCTTTTGGATGCTTCCGACAGACCGAAAAACAACGCACCGCTGCCCGTCTTCCACAGTGGCCGATCGCGCACCGTGGAGGAAATGGACAACGAGATCTACCGTCATATCAAGCAGCGGTCGGCGCGGCGATGATCATCGTCGCCGACACCTCCGCGTTGTTCGCGGCATTCGACGCCGACCAAGTCGAACATCAACAGGCTGTCGTGGTGATGGAAAACGAGCCCCTGGTGATATCACCGCTTGTGCTCACTGAGCTGGATCACCTCGTTTACCGCGATCTCGGGTTCCCCGCCGCGATGCAAGTTACCGACGCGCTCATGGCCCGCATGATGGACGGACGTTATAGTCTTGCTGAGTTGAAACACGTCGACCTGGTTGCGGCGCAAGAGATCCGCGCCAAATACGAAGGACTTCATCTCGATCTTGCGGATGCCGTCGGCGTGGTCCTGGCAGATCGGTATCGAACCGACACCATATTCACGCTGGACCAACCCGGCTACCGGGCCATCGCGCCCCTCACGCACGGCATCGAGCACTTCAGGATTCTGCCAGCCGACCTGTGATCGCCAGCCGTGCGCGGCTACCGAGCCATGTCGCCGCCACGCCGCTGCGCAAGCAACCCTTCCATGCCTTCCCCTAGGCGCTCAGGCCGTGACAACGCCCGCGATCGGCACTCCTCGCACTCCGATCTACCGATTCGTGGACGGGAGGTGACGCCCGGTGGGAAGGTGGATATACCGCAGGTGTCGGCAAAGGAGCGAGACGCATGGTGGACAAGACCAACGGAGCGCCCGCAGGCAACGGCGTGGTGACGGCGGAGGGCCCCGAGCAGATCCGCAACGTGGTCCTGGTCGGGCCCAGCGGATCGGGAAAGACCACGCTGGTGGAGGCCATGGCGCTCACCGCGCGGGCGGTGAATCGCGCCGGACGGGTCGAGGACGGCACGTCGCTGTCGGACTACGACGAGATCGAGCATCGCCAGCACCGCTCGGTGCAGCTGTCGGTGGTGCCGGTGACGTGGGGCGGAGTGAAGATCAACCTGCTGGACACGCCGGGGTACGCGGACTTCGTCGGCGAGCTGCGGGCGGGACTGCGCGCGGCCGACGCGGCGCTGTTCGTCATCTCCGCGGCCGAGGGGGCGGAAGGGCTCGCGGGGACGACCAGGGCGCTGTGGGAGGAGTGCGCCGCCGTCGGGATGCCGCGCGCGATCGTGATCACGCACCTGGATACAGCACGCGACGAGTACGACGTGATGGCCGACACATGCCAAACCGTGCTGGGCGCCGGATCGACGGAAAGCATTCTGCCGCTGCACCTTCCGGTGTACGGCCCGAAGAACCCGGACGGGCACCGGCCGGTTACCGGCATGGTGGAGCTGCTGCCGCACTGCATAGGTGACTATTCCTCCGGAACGGAGGTGCAGGGCGACCCATCCCCCGACCAGGTACCCGAGCTGGAGGAGGCGCGCAACCGCCTCATCGAGGGCATCATCGCCGAGAGCGAAGACGAAAGCCTGATGGACCGCTACCTGGAGGGCGAGGAGATCAGTCTGGCCACTCTGGTCGCCGACTTGGAGCGGGCGGTCGCGCGCGGAAGTTTCCATCCGGTGCTCTTCGCGGCACCCGCGCCCGAAGGCGCCAAGCAGGGCCTGGGCACCGTCGAGCTCCTCGAGCTGGTCACCGGCGGGTTTCCGACGCCGGTCGAGCACGCCATCACCGCCAGCAACGGCGCCGGACCGCATCCGCTCCGCTGCGACCCGGACGGCGAGCTGGCCGCCGAGGTCATCCGCACCGCGTCCGACCCGTACGTCGGACGGGTCTCCTTGGTCCGCGTCTTCTCCGGCACCTTGCACCCCGACGACACGGTGCACGTCAGCGGCCATGGTCTCGAGGACCGCGGTCACGAGAGTCACGAGGTGGACGAGCGCGTCGGCGCGATCTCCGCCCCCTTCGGCAAGCAGCAGCGCCCGCTCGGGCAGGCGATCGCGGGCGACATCGCCTACGTCACCAAACTCGGCCGCGCCGAAACCGGCGACACCCTGTCCTCCACCGACAACCCGCTGCGGATCGAGCCATGGCCGATGCCCGACCCGTTGCTGCCCATCGCCATCCGCGCGCACAGCAAGGCCGACGAGGACAAACTTTCCCAGAGCCTGTCCCGCTTGGCCGCCGAGGATCCGGCTCTGCGACTCGAGCACAACGGGCAGACGCATCAGCTGGTGCTGTGGTGTCTCGGCGAAGCGCATCGCGACGTCGCCCTGGAGCGGTTGCGGACGCGGTTCGGGGTGCAGGTCGACGTGGTCGACCACGTGGTGGCGTTGCGCGAGACGTTCGCGGGAAAGGCGACCGGGCGCGGAAGGCATGTGAAGCAATCCGGCGGGCACGGGCAGTACGCCGTGTGCGAGATCGAGGTCGAACCGCTGCCCGAAGGCGCGGGGATCGAGTTCGTGGACAGAGTGGTCGGCGGAGTTGTTCCGCGCCAGTTCATTCCGTCGGTGGAGAAGGGCGTGCGCGCGCAAGCGTCGCGTGGGCTCACCGCCGGATATCCGCTCGTGGATGTTCGAGTCACCCTGTTCGACGGCAAAGCTCACTCGGTCGACTCCTCCGACGCCGCGTTCCAGACCGCGGGCGCGCTCGCCCTCCGTGAGGCAGCCGCGACCGCCGGAATCCGAGTGCTCGAGCCGCTCGCCGAAGTCTGGGTACTGGTCTCCGACGAGTACGTCGGACCGGTGCTGAGCGACCTGTCCAGTAGGCGCGGCCGCGTTCTCGGCACCGAACCGCACGGCTCCGGACGAACCCGGATTCATGCCGAAGTACCGGAACTCGAGCTCAGCCGCTACGCCATCGACTTGCGGTCGATCTCGCACGGCACCGGCGACTTCACGCGCGCCTATGTACGCCATGAACCGATGCCGAACCAGCTGGCGGCCGCCCGGCGCGGCGAGAAGGCTCGCGCTTAGATCGCGGCTCACGTTCACGTGCGGCACCGTCGACCACGAACGCCCTGCCGACTGGTATCTGCGGCCTCTGAAACGGCTCGCAGCCCCCTCCGAACAGGGCGCTCGTTTCCTTCCGTCCGGTCAGGTCTGCTGCGGCGGAACGGGTGGCGGACCGCCAGGCTGCCGCGGTGCAGCCACGCTCGGTGGAGCCGGCACCGCCGCGATTGCGGGGTCGCCACCGGCGGCGCCATCCAGGCCGGTCGGGTGGATGTAGCCCGTGAACATCCCGTACTTTTCTTCCAGCGGGGGCTTGCTGGGATCAAAGGGAATGAGCAGGCCATTGTCCAGGACGAACAGCTGGTTATTCTCCTTGTAGATCAGCGCGCTGTGTCTCTCCCACTGAAGAATATCGCCCGTATTGAACGCTTGTGGGTCGCGACTATTGATCACCGCCGGCGGATGATCCGCTGACAACTCACCCGCACTGCCCCGCAACGCGGATATCGCATCCAGAGCGACGTTCTGTGTCTGCTTCTGAAAAGGCTCCGCAACCAGCTGCGGTAGCTTCACGTTCTTATCTCCGATTTGGAGATCCACCATCGCGCCTGGCGTCGTCACCGGCGGCGGAGTGCCCGCATAGGTCGGCGCCGTCACGCCGGGAGGAGCCGACGCAGTAGTGGCATTGGCGGTGGCCGCAGGCACGGTGCGGTTTTTGTCGCGTGGCTTGTCTTCGCGCGGATCCTGGTTGTCACGGCCGACGGCATCGCCGGGCTGAGGAGATTTCATCCCATTCAGGGCAGACATCACCGAGAGGGGCCCCGCTATATCGGCCATTGGGTTACTGGGTGGGTTGACGGCAGGCTGGACCGGGGCGTTCTGTGCCGCATTTCCGGAGGGATTCTGCAGCGCCTGGCTCAGAGCACCGAAGTCCACGCCCGATCCCGTAGGACCAGCGCCCGTGTCCGTGTCCGCAATGGACTCGATACCGGTCTGAGTACCCTTGTCGTCCGTAGATCCGAAATCGAGATCGTCCAACGTGGGGTTCGACTCTGCATCCGGGAACATGTCTTGCTGGGTGGGAGTAGTCTGCGCCGGCGGAGTACCGGCGTAGGGAGGGGTGGGGGTCGTGTTCGGAGGGGTGGGGGTTGTGGCGGGCTTGTTCTCCGGTTCGGGCTTCTTCTCCGGTTCGGGCTTCTTCTCCGGCTCGGGCTTCTTCTCCGGCTCGGGCTCTATCCCGTGGTCTTTCGCATATTTCGCGGTTTCCTCCGCATAATTGACGACTTCTTTGATGCAAGTATCGACCGCGCCGCTCATCAGTTTATAGAGAGCGTATTCTTCAACCGGGTCTTGGATACCAGGTTTTCCCCAGTAATTTTCGTATTTATAGGATTCCCTCTTCTTGTCTTCCTCTTTGTCACCTTCCGTCTTCCAGGCGTCAAAACGTTTCTGTTCTATGTCGTCCGGGGCCCCTTTCAGACTGTCCGCAATCGCCTTGTTCGCATCGGCAACAGCGGTGTGCATAGCGCGGATACGATCCAAATTCGCGACCGAAACCTCGCCGACCGCTTTAAAGAGGTCCGCATCTTTTTTCTGCCAGTCGTCATTCATATACCCGATTTCTTTGACGGTATAATTGAACGCCTCGGCAGCATTGCCCTTGCCCTGGAGCGACAGGTTGGTGATCCGATCCGCATCGAGATGCCAAGCCGAACCCTTGTTGTTCTTCGGATCCGTCAAGAGTTTCGGCAGCATCGAATCTTTCGGCATCCTCGGATTTATTTTGCCCATCTGCGCCCTGAGATACTCCAGGTTCTTGTTCAACACCTTCTGCCATGCGAGCAGACCCGCCGAAGGCTTATTTCCGTCCTCCGGGATCTTGAACTCGAGCGGGACATCCTTGAGCTGCGTACCCGCCGTAGGCTGGTTTTTATCCTTGGCGGTCGGATCGGGCTTCTCTTCATGCGGTTTTCCCCAAGATGAGACGTGCCCGGGAGTTTTGGAATCGAAATAGCCATCCCACCCTTTCGGCAGCGGCCCCCGCACGGCCACCACCGTACCGTCATTGGAGACGATGACCTTGTCCGGCATCAGGGAGTCTTCGTCATTCCAATCTCCCTCACCCTCTTTCGGAAGCCCATGCCAAGCAGTTTTGGACGGAGTACGTGGACCCCCCGAATAGTTCAGCCGGAGCTCGCGCCCGTCAGCCCCGGTCCATGCCTCGTCTTGGAACTTGAGTTTGACGCCGGTCGAATCCTTGGGTGCTTCGCCGAGCGTGTTGACTACTTCATTTTTCCCGTCGGAATTGACCTTTTCGACGACGGCCTTATTGTCCCTGACCCCCAAACGGTATTTGCCGTCCTGGGAGTACACCCAATTGTCGCCACTGAGCTCATCTCCCGGCTTAAATTCGGTTTTATTGCCCACCGGCACAACCCCCGATCAGAGTGTAATAATGCGACGCCCGCGCGGGCGAGGAACGGTCACGGAATACTCTCACCAGGACACCGGCGAGCCTTACAAGTCAATCCTGCGGACCCGCGCGGCGCACGCTTGCACCGGCCTCGATATCCCCATGATCGAGTGCGGCCGAACTCGAATACGACTGGTTTTCCATACCGATTCGCATGTCTCCGACCTTGGTGTAACCGGCGCCACTGTCTTTCATGTACTTCTTGGTGCCCAGGTTGAAATGGTAGGCAGCATTGCCGAACATGTCATCGATGTCGTTTTCCCAGTCGGGGTCCCCTTCTGCCCGCTGGTACGGTGCTGCACTTGCGGCGCCGTTGTTGGCGCCCTTTGTGCGCATCTCGTCCGAATCGTGCATCAGCTTGTCGGTCATACCGGCGAACACTCTCCCTTCCAACCGTTCCCCCGATTCTCCCGCATCCCCATCCCTGGGGAATGAGACGGAGATCCTCACCGAACGGCAGGGAATCAGTACCCCGCGCCGAACGCGGCCTTCTCCTGCAACCGGTACTCGGCTTCGGTCGGCAGCGCCAACGCGTCGGCGACGACCGGCGACACACCGCGGCTCAGCAGTTCCATGCGCCGACCAACCCGAGCCTTGAGGTGAGCCAGTCGGGCGACTCGCACAATCTCGCCCGCCAGCCAGCTATCGGCGCTCTCCCACACTTCGTCACCGAGGTGCAGGCCGACGATTCTGCCACTCTGGTCGCACCCCACCCCTACCGAATAGTCGGGATTGAACACCTCGTAGATCCGGCCGGACCTACCCGAAGGAACGCTGCCGCCCCCGGTGCCTCCCCAAGTCTCCAGTGCCGTCACCGCGCCGCCTCCGGGGAGCATTCATCGACTCCGCGTCTCATTCGCCCGGCCACGGCGCCTCGGGCAGTTTCGTCTCCTGGATAGCGATCTCGTGCTGCCGCATGGCGTCGAGAGTGCTCTCCCTGATCGCGGCCATGATGTCGGCGACAAGTTCGTGACTGCTGGCGGTATGCGCGATCGTTCCGGGCGCGATGTACAGATCGGTGAGCCTGCCCATAGCGTCCACTTCCGGAATCACCCGAGAACTGGGAGAAGGGCGCCTGGCCCGGATGCGGTCGACCCGTTCCAGCATTTCATCGACGGCATGGATGGACGCGCGACCGGACTCGAGGGCCGAGAGCGTATCGGGATGCATCCTGATCGCCATAGTCACAACTCCTCCAGCAGGCTGCCGATCATCCCGCGGCACCAAGGTCGGGTCCTCCACCACTCCTGGCACTATCCTCCCAGAGTCCCCATCAATGGGAATGTCTCTGATGGAGTACCACGTAATACGTGCCTGGTTGTCTGCCACTGCTCCCCACACCGCCGCCGGAGTTCGCCAAGCCTCGGTAGTCCCCCGGTGAGTGCGCTCACCGAGGAAGCCAGCCCGATCGAGAAGTTGGGCGACACTGAAGACGCCCAGCCCCGAACAGGCCGAGCAAGAGCCGATCACGCACACTTTCGGGAGTGCGGGGGCACAGAGGGCGAAACCCGCCGAAGTGTGCGCCGGAGAATGTGATACGCGACGATGCGCACTCGCTGCCACCAGCCATATTGCAGGGAGAACACACCGGCGACTACCTCTCCGACACTGAACACCCGGTGAGCTCCGGGCAGCAGGTGGACACGAGCGACGCCGGAGGCCGAACCGGCCGCACGGTAATGATCTTGCAGTTCGCGGTAGTTCCGGCGGAGTTCGTCGACGGCACCGCTCTGATACGAGTCCCGGTAGACCCGGTGGCGGTAGTTGATCCAGGCCAGCACATTGCCTGCCTGCCCGAACCATTCGCTCGAGGTCAGCGCATGGTGCGGTGGCCTGGTCGCGCCGACGGCGGCCGCGAGGCTGGTGGTCAGGTCCGCGCGGCGGCGGTAGAGATGGACGCCCGAGTTCTGGTCGGCCTGCCCGAGTTCGGTGAGCACGGTGGGCACGATTCGACGTGCCAGCCACCGGAGATCCGGCGTGCGCAGCATGTGTTCGAGCACTCGTCCTTCGGTTTCGGCGAGCATCTTCCGCGCTGGGCCGCCGGCTCGCCGACAGTGCCAGTCGAGCCAGAGCAGGGCGGGCAGGTACCTACCCTGGACCCACAGGCTTGCGCCGATTCGCTCCACGCGATTGCTGTCCGAGCGAGGATGGGCTCGCCTCCACAGTCGGCGAACCTCGTTCCACCGTCCCGCTTCCCACAGCACGGCACTGGTGACGGCCCGGATCTGCTCCGCCGGTAGCCCTGGGGCCACAGTAGGCAGCAGCGACCTGACCTCGCCGATGAGCCCGACGTCCAGGTACAGGCGAAAACTCGCCTCCGGTCGCTTGGCGTCGTCGCTCGGGATGGACGGTGTCACCGGTGTACGCGGCGCCGGTGGGCCGAGTGGCGGCATGCCCCATTGGTCCGCCAAGTGGCGCAGCAAGAAATCGGTCGGTCCGCAGAGCACGGTCAGTTCGGCGCCCCGGTTGCGCAGGATGTCGAACAGATTCAAAGCCGGATCGTCTGGGGGCGGCACGATTACGTGCGGAGCATGGGCACTGTGCGACAGCCAGATCACGCGGTGCCCACGCAGCGCGTTCGGCGGCAGTCCAGCTATGGCGGCATCGACGTCGAAGAAATCGCTGCCGCTGTAACCGGCGACCAGCACAAACGGCCGCGAAGTGAGCAGGGTCAGAAACCGGGTGGCGAGATCGAGTGGGAAGCCCTTCTCGATTCGGGCGAGCGTCGCGCCGAGCTCGTCACCACTGCCCGCCGCACCATGGAAATGCAGCAGGTCCCGTTCCGGCCACGTGACCGTGCCCGCGGCTCGTTCGACACATCGGTCGAAGTTGGCGGTCAAATGTCCGCCGCCGAGTGCCAAGTGCCGGGCGAAGAACCGGTGCAGCCGGTTGGGGTCGGCTCCGCTGACATCGGGAATGGACTCCTCGACCGCCTCGGGACCGTGGACCCGGGCAGCGACGCCGAGCACGGTCTCCAGGCGGGGCAGCCTGGGATCGGTGGAACGCGGCAGTTCCGGGCAGGTCGGCTGGTCGATCAATCCGACCGCCCCGTGCAGCGCCCTGATCGCGTCGAGCGTGCCGGGAAGGAAGAACGCGTCGAAGATCCGCTGGGTGAGTTCCGCACCGGTGGGCAGCGAGGATGGCCCCTCGACGGACAACCCGGCTCCGGTCAACGCGGTCACCTCGCCCGGCTGGACGCCCACGAGGTCGTCGAGCAGCCGGCGCACGTCCATTGCCATGGCCTACCTCACGGTCGTGGTGACAGGCGTGGGAACGAAACGCTGACCGGTCAGGTCGCCGATCGTCTTGCCGATGGTCAGCGCCGTCTCATCCGGATCCAGGCCGTCGAACATTATCGGCGGCGCGAACGGGAACGCCCTGATCCACGCATCGGGCACCTTGATCTTCTCCCCGGGGACGAGCAACCGCAGATCGTGCACACCGTACTCGCGCAGCAATCGCCTATGTCGTGTGGCGCCACTCCTATCCGCTCGCTACATCGGGCGATTCGCTAGTGCGACAACGCTGGTCGTCCGACTGCTCGGGTGATTCTCGCCAGGCGACGCTGGAGGCCGTGTATCCAGGGGCGGAGATCCTCGCAGGCCAGGATGGCTTCACCGTATTGCGCGAGCGTGGCCGGGTGATCGCTGCTCCTGGCAAGGGCGTCATCGCTGCGACCTGGGTCAGCCGATTCGGGCGCTTTGGCCGCCGTCCACAGGCAGCAGGGCGCCGGTGATGAAGGCGGCCTCGTCGGAGGCCAGGAAGAGGGCGGCATGGGCCACGTCCCATGCGGTGCCCTGGCGTTGGTTCAGCGGGACCATCCGGTCGCGGACCCCGCGCAGTTCGTCCTGGTTCATGCCCAACTTCGAGGCCATGCCCTCGATCGCCATCGGGGTATCGATGAAGCCGGGCATGATGGTGTTGGCGCGGATGCCGAAGGAGGCGTTCTCCATGGCCAGGGTATGGGTCAGGGCGTTCAGGCCCGCTTTGGAGACCTTGTAGGCGACCAGCGGGGCCGAGCAGACCGCGGCGATGGACGAGACGTTGATGATGACGCCCGTCCGGCGTTCGCGCATGTGCGGGATGATCTGGCGGCAGACCATCCAAGGAGCGCGCAGGTTGACCGACTGGATGCGGTCCCAGGCGTCCTCGGTGACCTCGAGCGCGCCGCCGTCGCCGGCGCCGATGCCGATGTTGTTGTGCAGAACGTCGATACGGCCGAAGGCAGCCAGCGCGGTGCGGGCGATGGCGGCGCAGTCGGACGGGTCGGTGATGTCGGCGACCAGCGGACGGGCGGTGCCACCCGACTCGGAGATCAGCGCGCAGGTCTCGAGCAGCGATTTCTCGTCCCGGTCGACGGCCAGCACCTGGGCGCCTTCGCGCGCGAACAGCAGGGCGGTGGCCCGGCCGTTGCCGATGGTCGTGCCGGGGGTCTGGCCGGCGCCACAGACGACGGCGACCTTGTCGTGCAGACGTCCTGTCATGACGGGAATCCCTCCAGCCCTTCATCCAGGGCGACTTGGAAGGTGTTCAGCGCAGTGGAAACGAGCGTGTACTGGCCGACGGCGAAGACGATGTCCAGTACCTGCTGCAGCGTCCAGTCCCGGCCCAGAGCCGCCCACAGGGAGTCGTCCACGGTGTGGGTGGCGACGAGTTGGTCGGTGGCGCGCAACAGGACAAGGTCGCGCTCGGGCCAGTCGGTGGCCTCCGAGGCCACCTTGTCGATCTCCGGACGGGTTAATCCGGCCTCCTCGCCCAGCTTGCGATGCTGGGCGAACTCGTACTCCGAACCACACCGCCACCCGGTGCGCAGGATGACCAACTCGCGCTCGCGTGCAGGCAGCGTCGAGCCGGCCAGGACGTGTCGGCCGAACACCAGCCAGCGGTGCAGCAGGTCGGGATGGTGGGCCAGGGTCGTGAAGATGTTCTGCCGACCGAGCCGGTCGAGCGTAGTTCGGGTGCGCTCGTCCCAGTCGGCTTCGACGGTGAGGGGAACTCGCATAGGAGAAGAACCTTTCGGATAATGATCATTCGCCGAATGGTCATTATTCAAGTTTGGTATGCTGTCCGCAAGACCTCAGGAGGATGTTTTGCCCGTACCGACCACCCGGCGGCAGCGCCAGGAGCAGACCCGCGCCAAGCTGCTCGCCGCCGCCGCCCGCGTGTTCGCTCGCCGTGGATACGAACGAGCTTCGGTGCCGGAGATCGCCGCCGAAGCCGGGTTGTCGACCGGCGCGATCTACTCGAACTTCGACGGCAAGGTAGACCTGTTCCACACGCTGATGGCCGGGGAGATGCGCCGTCAGAGCGAGCGCCGCGTCCGCCGTGTGAAAGCCTCGCCCGAGAACGCTGTCGCCGCCGCTGGTGCCCAGTGGGCCGACTTCGTCGAAGACCACCGCGACTCGGTCCTGCTGCTGCTGGAGTTCTGCCTCAGCGCTGCCCGCGACAACCCTTCCGCCCGCCTACACGCCGCCGAGGAGTTCACTCGCGTCCGAGCCGATCTGGCCGGCCTTGCTCCCGACGCCCCGCCGCATCTGGCCGCCGCCCTCCAGGCCCTCGCGTACGGCTACGGTCTCCAGCGCCTGGTCGACCCCGACTCCACCAACAGAACGTCCCTCGTCGATGCCTTCACTTGGCTCCTCAACGGAGCGTCGAAGACCTAGGGCGCAGAATTCCCACTCGCGCTTGATGTTCCGAGTTACCGCCGGTCAGAAGGTCTGCAAATCGCCATGTTTCGCGAGCCGGGCGAGACGGCTTGCCTTCAATACGATCTCAGAGGACTCGAGCCGCTTCATCTCGATGTCTGCGAGCAGTTCCTCGGCCGGCCGCAGTGCTTCACCCCCGAGCAAACTCGCCGAAACCGTGGCCCGCGTGATCGGACGCGCCCGCACCGACTGGTGCGAAGGACTGCTGTGGGTGTGTCGCTGCGCACCGCAGGTGACACCCACTATCGCACCGTGCGCCACCCAGCGCACCGGACGTGACAGCAACGCATCGGACGTACCGGTTGCGTCCGGCAGAGTGGTGTACCAGCGACTTTCGGAGCGACCGCGTGAGCGTGTCGTAGCCGGAGGGTGGGCGGTCACCGCGTGAGAAGAGTTCACCTTCCAGGATCTGCGGCACTATCTCGCGTCGCTGCTCATCGCGAACATCAGGTCGTCCAGGCGCGTATGAGGCACGCGAACGCCCAGACCACCCGCGACACCTATGGCCATCTGTGGCCGGATACGGACGAGTCCACCCGCCAGGTGATCGCTGCTGTGATCACTGAGCGGATGGACTCGAATCCGTCTACTGCGTATGAACTGCGTACGAAACGAGCCGAATAGGCCTATTCACGCAGGTCAGGCTTACACGTCGAAGTACAGCTCGAACTCGTACGGGTGCGGGCGCAGGTTCACCGGCGCGATCTCGCTCTCGCGCTTGATGCTGATCCAGGTCTCGATCAGGTCCTCGGTGAAGACGTTGCCCTCGGTGAGGTAGTCGTGGTCCTGCTCGAGGCGGTCGATGACCGAGGCCAGGCTGGTGGGGGCCTGCGGGATGTTCTTGGCCTCCTCCGGCGGGAGCTCGTAGAGGTCCTTGTCGACCGGGGCCAGCGGCTCGATCTTCTTCTTGATGCCGTCCAGGCCGGCCATCATCATGGCGGCGAAGGCCAGGTACGGGTTACCCGAGGAGTCCGGCGCGCGGAACTCGAGGCGCTTGGCCTTCGGGTTGTTGCCGGTGACCGGGATGCGGACCGCGGCGGAGCGGTTGCGCTGCGAGTACACCAGGTTGATCGGCGCCTCGAAGCCGGGGACCAGGCGGTGGTAGGAGTTCACCGTCGGGTTGGTGAAGGCCAGCAGCGACGGCGCGTGGTGCAGGATGCCGCCGATGTAGTGGCGCGCCAGGTCCGACAGGCCGCCGTAGCCGGCCTCGTCGTGGAACAGCGGCTTGCCGTCCTTCCACAGCGACTGGTGCACGTGCATGCCGGAGCCGTTGTCACCGAAGAGGGGCTTCGGCATGAAGGTGACGGTCTTGCCTTCCTGCCACGCGGTGTTCTTGACGATGTACTTGAACAGCTGCAGATCGTCGGCCGCGTGCAGCAGGGTGTTGAACCGGTAGTTGATCTCGGCCTGACCGGCGGTGCCGACCTCGTGGTGGCCGCGCTCCAGCTCGAAGCCCGCGTTCTGCAGGTTGGTGGAGATCTTGTCGCGCAGGTCGACGTAGTGGTCGTACGGCGCGACCGGGAAGTAGCCGCCCTTGTTGCGGACCTTGTAGCCGCGGTTGCGGGTGCCGTCCGGGTTGAACTCCTTGCCGGTGTTCCAGGAACCCGAGACCGACTCGATCTCGTAGAAGGCGCTGTTCATGGCCGAGTCGTAGCGGATCGAGTCGAAGATGTAGAACTCCGCCTCGGGGCCGAAGTACGCGGTGTCGGCGATGCCGGTCGAGCGCAGGTACTCCTCCGCCTTGCGCGCGATGTTGCGCGGGTCGCGGCTGTAGGCCTCCCGGGTGAACGGGTCGTGCACGAAGAAGTTCATGTTCAGCGTCTTGGCGGCGCGGAACGGGTCGATGCGCGCGGTGCTGTAGTCGGGCAGCAGCAGCATGTCCGACTCGTCGATCGACTGGAAACCACGGACGGAAGAGCCGTCGAACGCTAGCCCTTCCTCGGCGAGGTCGGTGGTGAAGGCCTTCGCCGGGATCGAGAAGTGCTGCTGCACACCGGGAAGATCGCTGAAGCGGATGTCGACGTACTCGATGTCCTCGTCAGCGATGTACTTGATGACCTCGTCGGCCGTGCTGAACGTCACTTGTTCTCCTTACGGATCGGTTCCCAGCCAGTGTCGATTGCATGGGTTCGTCGCGACCAGACGCTATGGATGCCGTGTTTCCCTGTAGTCAAGCCCGTGTTTCGCCAGTGTTACACGTGCGTCTGGGCGGGTGGCGCGGACCACCCGGGCTCGAACAGCATGGTAGTCCTGCTGCCGCGGGCCGTGCGCGCCGACCTGAACTCCGCTTATGCGGAATCGGGCGGCCGATCGGGCGCGCCTATTCTGGGTTGCATGGCACGTATCACCGGCTCCTGGCTCTCCGGACCCCCGGCCGATCCCGGCGATCCGGCAACCCGCGAGTTCCCTGGTGAACACCTCGGCCTCCCGAAGACGGGAGCGGGTTCGCTGGCCGGGATGGGCCGCCGGATCGCCGCCCTGTTCGTGGACTGGATGATCGCGCTCGGCATCGCGGCGCTCATCGCACGCAGCACGTCGGCGTCGAGCTTGACGCTGCTGATCTGGTTCGTCATCGGCGTCGGCGCGGTGACCCTGTTCGGCTTCACGCCGGGGCAGTACTTCCTGCGGCTGCGGACGGTCCGTATCGACGCGCCGGTGCCGGTCGGCTTCGTCCGTGCGCTGGCCAGGCAGGTGCTGCTGCTGTTCGTGGTGCCGGCGCTGTTCACCGACGCCGACGGCCGCGGGATGCACGACCGGGCCACCGGCACGGCGCTGGTGCATTCACGCTGAGCCGTCCGGCATCGGGAACACCCGCCGCCGGTCACGCCGATAGGCTGCGCCGGTGTCGTTGAATCCGGTGATGCTCGTGGTCCGTTTCCTGCTCGAGCTCGTTGCCATGGCGTCCTTCGGCGTCTTCGGCTGGCGCGCGTTCGAAGGGCCGTGGAAGTTTCTGCTGGTTGTGGCGCTGCCGCTGGTTGCGGCAGCCCTCTGGGCAGTCTTCTCGGTACCCGGCGACCCGAGCCGGGACGGGCAGCCGAAGGTCGCCGTGTCCGGCTCGACGCGCCTGGTGATCGAGCTCTCGGTGCTCGGCGGCGGGGCTCTCGCGCTGCAGTCGGCCGGTCTACGGGGGTGGGGTCTGGCGCTCGCGGTGCTGGTGATCGTCTATCACGTGCTCGCCTACGACCGGGTCGTCTGGCTACTCACCCGCGATCGAGGCGGCAACCGGACAGGCACGCTGTCGACCCGTGATCCCGGGCGTCGACCGTAGTCCCGGGATACTCAGCGCCGACGGATGGTCCGCTGCACGCCGCGCATCTTGGCGCCGCTCGGCATCGGGCCCTTCGGCAGTGCGGGCCCGCTGCGTGCGCTGAGCGCGGCCAGGCGGCCTTCGATGAGTTCCATGCGCTTGGTGTCGATGTTGCGGGGCAGCTTGGTCAGGTAGCGCTGCAGGTCCTTGATCGGAACCTGACCCTCGTCGTTGCCGATCACGACGTCGTAGATCGGGGTGTCGCCGATCAGCCGGGCGGTGCGCTTCTTCTCCTGGGCCAGCAGCGATTTCACCCGCTGTGGCGCGCCCTCGGCGACCAGCACCACGCCCGGCAGGCCGATCACGCGGTGCACCGCGTCCAGCTGCGTGGTGGCGGCGACGCCGTTGCTCACCCGCCACTTGCCCTGCAAGTTGTCCAGCACCCAGGCCGCGGCGCCCGCTTGACCCTCGGCCTTGCGGTAGACGCTCCGCTGCACCCGGCGCCCGAAGATGATGAAGGCGACCAGCGCGCCGAGCACCACGCCGAGCGGCACGAGGAACCAGGTCAGCCCGAAGATCAGGCCGATCACGACGGCGATGGCGGTGATCCCGATCAAGGCGCCGATCATCAGCGGCAACAGCAGCTTGTCTTCCTTGCGCTGCATCTGGAACGCCTGCCACAGTTGCCTGCGGCGTTCGCGCGACTGCTGCTTGCGGGCCGCTTTCGCCGCGGCCTTCGCTTCCTTGGTGGGCTTGCCTGCTGCCATGTCTCTCAGAATAGTGCCCAGGTAGTCGTGGCTTTGCCGGGGGAGCGCGGCCTCGACCGATTTCAGCCGCGGCGGGCGATCGACCCGAGCACGGTGAGATCCAGATCACCGGACGCCTCGGTCCAGCCCATCGCGCGCAGTTCCACCGGATCGGCCACGCCGAGGGCGTCGCGCAGGCCGACGGCGACCGAGTGGGCGAACTCGCGCAGGCCGTCCGGCGCGATCGGCCAGAACAGCGTTCTGGTCCAGTTGCCCGCGTCGCGCCGCGGCGGCGGCTCATGCCAGCCGAGTGCGCGCAACTGCTGCGCGGCGGTATCCGGTATCGGTTGACTCAAGTAGTCGTTCCCCGCGAGCTCAGCGGACAGTTTGATGTCGTACTGAACGAATTGGACGAAGCGATTTCCCGGCGCGGCGATGATCAGCGTCGCACGCGAGGGCAGCTCCGACAGACACAGCGCCAGCGCTTGCACGAACCCGTCCCAGTCCGCGGTCACCGCCTCGCTCATTCTTCCCCCGGGCTTCAGCATTGGCCTGATCATACGCCGACCTGCTTGCGACAACAGGCTGATTACCTTGCGCCGCCGACTCGTTCACGTAGGCGATAGCGAAATGAAATAACTCGGGGGGTGCGCACCGGCGAGCGCCGGATCTTTCAGACGACCGCACCGCGCTGTTCAGCTCGCGGTTACCAGGCGGCGTTACCTTCCGGGACGTGTGTGCGCGGTTGGTGGTGAGCGTCCATGACGTCGCACCGGCGAGTGCGGCGGAGACGGCGCGCTGGTGCGCCGACGCCGATCGGTTCGGAATTCCCGTCTCGCTGTTGGTGATTCCCGGTCCGTGGCGGGGCAGGCGGCTGTCCGGCGATCCGGACTACGCGGCATTCCTGCGCGAGCGTCGTCAGGGTGGCGACGACATCCTGGTGCACGGGTGGTCGCACCGGGCCGGCCCGGAGGGCGGATGGCCGCGCAGGGCGGTCGGGTATGCGGTAGCGCGCGGCGCGGCCGAGTTCGCCGCGCTGAGCGTCGCGGAGGCCGCGGACAAGCTGCGCGCCGCCACCGCGGTGATGACCGCATCGGGGCTGCATACGACGGGTTTCACGCCGCCGGGGTGGCTGGCCTCGCCCGGCGCGGAGCAGGCGCTGCGCGCGGCCGGCTTCACCTACACCACCTCGCATTTCGGGGCGAAGCAGCTGCGCACCGGACGCCGGTACCGCGGTTTCGCGCTCTCCCACCGGCCGGGTGGAGGGTGGTCGGAGCGGTTCGGCGCGGCGATGGTGGAATCCGTGGCACTGCGGACCGCCGAACGCGGCGGGCTGGTACGACTGGCACTGCACCCCGACGACCTGCACAGACCCGGCCTGCGGGATACCACGCTGCGCGCCATCGACGCGGTGCTGCGGACCGGCGCACGGGCGACCACCTACGCCGAACTGGTCGGATCGGCGGTCGACTAGTGCGGATCGTGCAGATCGCCAACTTCTACACGCCCGCCTCCGGTGGGCTGCGCACCTGTGTCGACGAGATCGGGCGCGGCTATTCGGCAGCGGGACACGAGCGTGTGCTCGTCGTGCCCGGCCCGCGCGACGACGACGAGCACATCCCGTCCGGACGTCGGATCACGGTACGCAGCCCGAAGTTCGGCGACGCGGGTTATCACGTGCTCACCGCCCGCCGCACCCGCTCGGTACTCGATCGGCTCGTCCCGGACGTGCTCGAATGCAGCGACAAACTCAGCGTCCGCTGGCTGGCACCGTGGGCGCGCGCCGCGGGCGTCCCGCTGGTGTTGTTCTCGCACGAACGTATCGACGCCATCCTGCGCTCCCGCGTTCCGCGCGGCTTCCCGCTCACCGCCGCGGCCGATCTGGCCAACCGCCGCCTCTGGGTGCGTGCCGAAAAGGTCGTGGTCACCTCGAGTTTCGCCACCGCCGAGTTCGATCGCGTCGGCGCGCGCAACGTACGCCGGGTTCCGCTGGGCGTCGACCTGGAGACCTTTCACCCCCGAAGCCACCGCGGCGCGGCGCCTCCTGACGGTCCGGTTCGGCTGGTGCTGGTGAGCAGACTGTCGCGCGAGAAACGCGCCGAACGCGCGATCCAGGCGGTGCGCGTCCTGGTCGACTCCGGTCTGCGGTGTGCGCTGTCGGTCATCGGCGACGGACCGTTGCGTTCCCGTCTGGAGCACCTGGCGGCCGGTCTGCCGGTCGTCTTCCACGGTCATCTCACGGACCGATCCGCCATGGCCGCCCTGATCGCCGACGCCGACATCGCGGTCTTCCCCTCCCCGGCCGAGACTTTCGGCCTCGCCGTCCTGGAAGCGCTGGCCTGCGGCACACCTGTGGTGGTGCCCGCCGCGGGCGCCGCGCGCGAACTCGTCGGCGATCCGGGTTCCGGTGTTGTCTGCGACGGTTCCCCGTACGGGCTCGCCGAGGGGGTCCGCGAACTGCTCGCCCTGCCCCCGGCCCAGCGCCGCCGTGCGGCTCGTGCGGCCGCGGAACGCTTTCCCTGGTCGGCGACGGTCGACGGCATGCTCGCGCTCTACGCCGACTACGAGACCCCGGCCCGCTCCGCCTGATACCGAACCGATCGGGTGACGACTGTCTACCGGCTGTCCGGCCCGGTCGGCCGGTCGATCGAGGACACCATCGCCGTGTTCGATGAACGGCTCGAACCTGCCCAACGGCTGGATCGAGCACGACCGGACCGCACGCTTTCCGGTGCCGCATCCGTGCACCGGTCCCGTTCGTCGTGCAGCGTCGGCGAGTTCGCCAGTAACGCGACACCGGCGATGACCAGGGTGCCCGCGCAAACCAGAAGCGCCGGACGTGGTTGCACCGTCGCCGTGAAGAGGATCGACCCGGCCAGGTAGCTGACCACCGGGTCGGTGATCGTCATCGCCGTCAGCGCCGTGGGCAGCGAGCCGCGGGCGTACGCCTCCTGGGTCAGCACGCCGCCCAGGAACGCAGACACCGGGATGCCGAGCAATGCCCAGCTCGGGTCGGGCAGTCTGCTCGTCGCCAGCACGACCAGCACCGCCGTCGTGGCGAAACAGCATCCGGCGGCGACCGCCACCAGTGCGGAGCGCAGCTGCGTGGAGCGGACCACCCGGGACGCGCCGAACAGCAGGACGATCGCGACGATCACACCACCGCCTGCCTCCGGCAGAAGCTCGGTCTGCACCGCCGAGTGCGCGGAAACGCCCTGTGCCACCAGCAGAATCAGGCCCGCGCACACCGCCGTCGTCCCGGCCCAGTCCCGCGCGAGCAACGTGCGGCCACGCCGCAGGGCCGCCAGCGGCAAGGCGAACAGCAGTTGCACGACCAGCAACGCCTGCACTACCGCGATGCCGCCGAAACGCAGCGCGACCGCGTGTACGGCGAACCCGGCCACGTTCGCGCCCTGACCGGCCAGCCAGCGGCGGTCGGTGAGCACCCGGCGGGCGATCGCGGCGATCAGCAGGAACCGCCCCGGCCCGGAGTCGGTGGCCGCCTGCCGCGCCGCGCCCTGTTGCAGCGCCGCCGACACGGCGAAGAGGAGCGCGGCCAGCAACGCCAGGGTGACCGTCGCGACAGCGTCGACCGACCCGGCACCGAGTTCACCCATTGCTGGCACCGTGCCGATGCTGGTCCAGCTCGATGAACACAGGATGGCGTCCGCTCGGCGCGCGGACGACGGCTCAGCCGACCACCCCGGTTCCGGGGGCTGGACGAGGCTGCGGGCAAACTCGATAGTCCAATGGTGACCGAACGACCCGTCCTGCTGCGCGCCCTGTGCGGGCTGCTGCTCCTGCTCGGAGCCATCACCCCGGTTACGGCGAACGCCGAGCCGCTCCGGGCGCCCTTCCAGTGGAGGCAGGCGTTCATCGACAGCACGGACGGCACCCGGCTGCACGCCGACATCCTGCGTCCGGCGGGCGTGTCCGAGGACACCCGCACTCCCGTGATCCTCACCGTCAGCCCGTACCGCGCGCATCTGGCGTACCTGAGCGAGCCGCGCCTGACCGGTGGCCCGTCCACCGACAACCTCAGCGCCGATCTGTTCCTGGCGGCGGGCTACACCTACGTCATCGTGGACCTGCGCGGGTTCGGCGGCTCGGGCGGCTGCCCGGATTTCGGTGGCCCTGGCGAGCGCGCGGATGTCGCGGCCGCGGTGGAGTGGGCGGCCGGGCAGCCGTGGTCGACCGGGAAGGTGGGCATGTTCGGCGTCTCCTACGAGGGGTGGACCGGGTTGATGGGCCTGGCCGCCAAGCCGGAGGGCCTCGCGGCGGTCGCCGCGTTCGAGCCGGTCGTCGACCCGTACTCCTACCTGTATATGCAGGGCGTCTCGTGGAAGTTCTCCGGGAAGCCGATCACCGAAAGAGGCGTGCGCCCAGCTGATTTCGTCGGCTTGGAGCATCTACTCATCGCGTCGACTCCGCCGCGCCCGGAGGACGGCGGCGAATACCGGTCCAACGCGACGCAATTGCCGTGGCAGTGCTACCAGAACTATCTGACAGAGATCGGCGATCACACCCCCGACACCACCTTCTGGCGCGAGCGTGATCTCGTCGCGCCCCTGCGCGGCAGCACGATTCCGCTGTTTCTCGGTCAGGGCTTCGTCGACTACAACACCCGCGCCTACCGGGTGTTCGACCTGTGGAACGGCCTCGGTCCCGGTGCGCACCGGGCGTGGTTCGGTCAGTGGGGCCACCGCACCTGCAACGACAAATGCGGCACGCCGCATTTCGACACCGAACTCCTCGCCTTCTTCGACAAGCACGTGGCGGGCCGCGACGTCGAGATTCCCGGACCGCGGATCACCGTCGGCCAGTTCGACGGCCGCTGGCGCGCGGAGACCGCGTGGCCGCCCGCGGACGCGCAGCGGGTCCCGGTCGAGCTGCGGCCCGGCCGCTACACCGACCGCGGCCTGGTTCCCGGACCCGACCGCGAGCTCTGGTCGGTGTCCGCGCCACTGGCCCAGGAACAGCACCTGTCCGGCATCCCGACCGCGACGCTGCGCCTGAGCGGCCCGGCCACCGCGACCGTCGCCGTGGAGCTCTACGACATCGCGCCCGATCTCCACGCCACCGTCATCACCCGCGGCATCGCCCCTGTCGCCGACACCGCCGAAATCCGGTTGCTCGCCCAGGATTGGCCGATTCCGGCCGGACACCGGATCGGCGTTCGCGTCACCGACGTGGTCGACGACGTGTGGTCGCACTCCCCCGCCTTCGCCCCGGTCACGGTCGCAGCGGCGAGTGTCGAGCTGCCGCTGCTGACCGGCACGCGCCGGCCCGACCTGCCCGGCGGACTCACCGAGGGCATCGTGAAGTGGCGAAACGAGAAGACCATCGCCATCGAACCCGACATGTTGAACAATGCAACGGTGTCCATCAATTTGCCGAACCGCACCGGTACCCCATGACCGAACCTGTCGACGACCTGACCGCCGAGCGCTTCGCCGCCGCGCTGCGGTGCGCGACCGTGTCCACCGACGACCCGCGCGACGCCGACGACGCCGCGTTCGAGCGCCTCGACGCCCACCTCCAGCAGTCCTTTCCGCGGGTGCACGCCGAACTCGAACTCCAACGGTTCGGCCACAGCAGGCTGTACCGGTGGCCGGGCAGCGAACCCGGCCGGGTCGCCGCCATCCTGCTCGCGCACCAGGACGTGGTGCCTGCGGACGAGCCACAGCGCTGGACCCATCCGCCGTTCGCGGGGGTGGTCGACGACGAATACATCTGGGGCCGAGGCGCGATCGATGACAAGAGCCGCGTACTGGCCATCCTGGAGGCGGTCGAGTCGGCCCTCGCGGCGGGCGTACGGCCCCGGCACACGGTGTATCTGGCCTTCGGGCACGACGAGGAGGTCTTCGGCGGGGACGGCGCCGAGCGCATGGCCGAGCATCTGCGGCAGGCCGGCGTGCGCGCGGACCTGCTGCTCGACGAGGGCGGTGTGATCACCGCGGGCGTCGTCGACGGCGTTCGGCAACCGGTGGCCACGATCATGCTCGGCGAGAAGGGCTACGCGACCGTCCGGCTGTCGGTCACCGAGGTGGGCGGGCATTCCTCCATGCCGGGCAAGCAGACCGCGGTCGGCCGGATGGCGCGCGCGGTGGGCCGGATCCAAGACCACCCGATGCCGCTGCGCCTGACGCCGGTGATCGCGGACATGCTGGCCAGGTTGCGGGAGGTCCTGCCGGAGCCGCGCCGGCGCCTGCTCGGTCTCGCCGGCGTCGCGGCGCCGGTGATCACCCGGGCGATGGCGGCCCGGCCGCAGAGCGAGGCGATGGTGCGCACCACCGCCGCGCCCACGGTGATCCGCGGCGGGGTGCGGGCGAACGTGCTGCCGCAGCACGCCGAGGCGTTGGTGAACTTCCGCATCCTGCCGGGCGACTCCGTGGCGTCGGTGCTGGCGCACTGCCGGAAAGTGGTACGCGACAAGAATATTCGGTTCGAATTGGTGGGGATGTCGGCGGAGCCGTCGCGCATCACCGGCCCTGGTCCCGCATTCGACGTGATCGCGGGACTCGCCCGCGCCGTCGTTCCGGGGATCGCGGTGACCACCGGCATCGTTCCGGGCGCCACCGACTCCAGGCACTACGACGATCTGGCGGCCACCCGGTGCAACTTCGCCCCGATCGTGCTGGACCAGGGCGACCTGGCCTCGATTCACGGAACCGACGAGCGTCTTTCCCGGGTCAACTACGCTCGGCTCATCGAGTTCAACCGGCGGCTGATCGAGCACTTCGCGGCGACCAGCGCGCCATTGACGTCAGGAGCCGACGTATGA
>NZ_BDBA01000082.1 GCF_001612745.1 Nocardia amamiensis NBRC 102102
CCCGCCGCACCCGCGGTCCGCACCGAGTCGGGCCAGTTCGACGGCATCGGCAGCGGGGTCGCCTGGCGCGCATGGCTGCCCGACGGCCCGGCACGCGCCGTGATCGTCCTGGTGCACGGCGTGGCCGAGCACTCCGGCCGCTACGCTCACGTCGGTCAGCGCTTGGTCGGCGCCGGTTTCGCGGTCTACGCGCCGGACCACATCGGCCACGGCAAGTCGGCCGGCGGCAAGGCCAATATCGGCTCGATGGAGGGCGCCGCCGACAACGTCGCCGCCATGCTGTCCATCGCGAGCCGGGAACAGCCCGGCGTGCCGCGCTTCCTGGTCGCCCACTCGATGGGCAGCCTGATCGCGCTGTACCTGGCCACCAGGGCGCCGATCGACGTGGCGGGCATCGTGCTGTCCGCGCCGCCGCTGGACATTCCGGTGGGCAACCCGCTGCAGCGCATGCTCGCGCCGGTGCTGAGCAGGTTCACCCCGAATCTCGGTGTGCTGAAACTGGATTCCTCGCAGATCAGTCGCGATCCGGCAGTGGTCGCGGCCTACGACAACGATCCGCTCGTCTACCGCGGGATGCTGCCCGCCCGCACCGGCGCCGAGATGCTGAACGCGACCCATGCGGTCAAGGCACGGCTGGCGCAGCTCACCGTGCCGCTGCTGGTACTGCACGGCACCGCCGACGCGATCGCCGCGCCGTCCAGTTCGGATCTCATCGAGCGGGGCGCGGGCTCGAAGGACCTCACGGTGATCCGCTACGAAGGGCTCTACCACGAGGTGTTCAACGAGCCCGAGCAGGAGAAGGTGCTCGACGACGTGGTCGGCTGGCTGGAAGCGCACGTTACCGACCAGTAGTATCCCGGCATGGGAACAACCGGATCGATCGCCTTCATCCGTGCCAGCTGGCACAGCTCGATCGTCGGCAAAGCGTACGAGGGCTTCCTCGCCGAATACACCGACCTCGGCTTCGACCCCGCCACCGTGGACGTCTACGAGGTGCCCGGCGCCTTCGAGATCCCGCTGCACGCCAAGCGTCTCGCGCACTCCGGCCGGTACGCGGCGATCGTGGCGTCCGCGCTGGTCGTGGACGGAGGGATCTACCGGCACGACTTCGTCGCCTCGGCGGTGATCGACGGGCTGATGCGGGTCCAACTGGACACCGACGTGCCGGTGTTCTCGGTGGTGCTCACCCCGCACCACTTCCATGAGCACAGCGAGCACGTCACGTACTTCACCGAGCACTTCGTCACCAAAGGCGCCGAAGCGGCCCGCGCCTTGGCGGGCACGCTCAGCTCGCTGCGGTCCATTCCGGTGTAGCGACTAGCGGAACTTGGCCAGGCAGGCGCCCTCCCCGTCCAGCACACCGGTGCGGAAGGCCTCCAGCCGCTGGTAGCCGCTCGGCACCACCTTGCCGTTCACGTCGGCGGCCGCCAGTCCGTCGGCGAGCAGCCCGGAGACCGCCTCGTCCAGATCGCCCGCGGACAGGTGCGGGTCGCTACCCGGCTCGCTCAGTTTGGTGGTCACCACGCCGCTGAGGCAGGCCGTACGCAGCCCCGCGGTTTCGGCGCCGGTCAGCGACAGCTTGCGATCCTGTTGCACGGCGAGCGCATACCGCGACACAAAGACCACGAACGCGTTGTAGTCGCCGTCCACCATCGCCGACAGCGGGTCGCCGTCCGCCATCGGCGCGCCACGCTCGGCGAGCGCGGGCACGTCGGTACCGATGCGGTTCTCGCTCGGGCAATACGAAACCGGCCGTGTGACAGTGACATTCGAGCAGGTACGGCCCGCCCCCGAGTAGTCGAACCGCGGCGGCCGCGCGATCGGGAAGATCTCGGCCAGCGCCGCGCTCATACTGGTCAGCGACGTGACGTCCACCGGAAGCTGGGCCTGCTCCTCACCGGGTTCGAAGGTGACGGGCAGATTGCCGCGCCGCTGGGCGATTTCCTTCCTGGTGATCTTCTTGCACCCCGGCGCCCCGTCGGAGTAGCCGATCTGCACCGCGGTCACGCGTTCGAAGGCGGAGCCGTGCACATTCTCCGGATCGTTGGGATCCCGGTCGCGGACGGCCACCGTGGCGCCGAGCACGGCATTGAGACCGTCGGTGGTATTGAGGGTGAAATGCGCCGAATTGCCCTCGGCCACATGACGCAGGAAGACACCGGCCAGGCAGTCGGCTTGCTGTTCCCGCACGAGCGGCGGGGTCAGGAAGCCGGCGAGCTCGGCCTGTCCTTGAATAGCGTGGCCGTACTCGTGTGCGAGAACCATGACCACCGCCATCTCGCCGTAGTTCTGCACCAGCTTCGGCAGCAGCACACCGCGATCCCAGCCGATGGTGTGGTCGCCACCGCAATAGGCGGCGTTCACCAGCTGGTAGGTGCTGCTCTCACAAAATACGACCGATTCGGCCTTGGCCGCCTTGGCATCCCAGGAGATGTACCTGGTCACCGGTTTGAAGGTGCCGGGAAAATGCTCGGCGTACTGCGCGGTCCAGAAGTCCTGCACGTCGGCGACGGCGTTGAGGGCGAGTCTGTCGATCGCGCCGCCGTCCCCGTTCGCCGCGGTGAGACTGGCGTCCGGCACGCCCTTGCGCGGACCGTTCGGGCCGGTCGCGGTCATCGATCCGGCCAGCTCCCAGTCACCGCCGGATGCCGAGACCTGCTGCGCCGCACGCTCGTTCGCGTCCTGTGCACACCCCGCCAGCACCGTCGTCACCACCGCGAGCAAGGCCACTACACCGACCCGCCATTGCCTGTTCTTCGCCATCGAACCCGCCTCCCCGAGTACCGCGCGCGAGCGCTCACATCGTAATCGCCGGGAACACCCTCCGCGCATCAGTCGCGCAGTGTCGTCTCGGCGTCGTGACGAGGCGCACCCGCCGTTGGTGTCACACCCTGATTCGAGAAGTCGCTCCGGACACCGGCGCCGGACGGAGGCGAGTAGCCGAGCCAACGGCTCGAGGTGCGCTATCCCGCCACGCTCCCCAGGGTCGGTCCGTGCGGCGAATCGGATGACGAGATCGCCGGGCGTGCTGGGGTACACGCTCGGCGCGCACCGCTTCCCGTGCAGGCTCACGCCGAGCGTGTGGATCGGTCAGGTTCGCCGCTGCTCGGCGGACCGGTCGATCAGGTCGACTCGTTCGGCCGGTCGCCGGGCGAATCGGTTGGGGGCAGCAGCAGAATGAGCGCCACGAGCGCGGCGGCCAGCGGTACACCCCAGATCAACGCAGCGGGGATGGCGGAGGCAATGGCGTCAATGGTCGGTGCCTGTCCGGTGAGTTCTCGGCCGATGAGGTTGCCAAGCAGCGCGACCCCGGCGGCCATACCGAGGCCGCGCAGCGACAACGCGGCCGACGTCGTGACCGCCAGATCCGCAGGCGCGACCGCGTTCTGCGTGACGACCACCAAGTTCTGCACCATCAGGCCGAAGGCGACGCCCGGGACCACGAGGAGCAGCGCCACGACGCCGTAACTCACGTCCGGTCCCAGTCGGCTGAGCAGCCAGATCCCGGCGGTGGCGAGCAGCGAGCCGGTGAGCAGGTATGGCTTGAACCGGAGTGTCGCACCGGCTTTGCTGCCTGCGATGGCGGCTACCGCCACGAAGGAGAGGAAGTACGGGAGTCCGCCGAGTCCGGCCGCTGTGGCGCTGATGTCGAAAGCCGCTTGCAGGTAGGTCGGCAGGTACATGACCGAACCGGCGAGCAGAGCGCCGAGGACCAGCGCCGCGGGCAGTGCGATGCGCAACGTACGGTCGGCGAACAGCCGTGGCGGAAGGATCGGGTGCTCGGCCCTTGGCTCCCACCACAGGAACGCGGCGAGTCCCACGACAGTCAGTGCACCGAGGCCGAGGATGATCGGTGAGTGCCAGCTCTGGGTGCGCCCGCCCCACTCGGTGATCAACAGCAAGCACGTTACGGTGGCTGCCAGCAGTGCCGCGCCCGGATAGTCGAGCCGGGTGCCGCCACCGACGCGGGGCAGCCGCAGGGCGACAGCGACCAACGCGATGGACAGTAGACCCAACGGCACGTTGATGAAGAAGATCCAGCGCCACCCGGCCAAGTCGGTGATGGTGCCGCCGATGAGCGGGCCGCCCACGCTGGCGATCGCGAAGATCGCGCCCATGAGTCCCTGCATCCGCCCGCGACGCTCCACCGGGTAGAGCTCGGAGATCGCGATGGTGGGTACGACGAACAGCGCGCCGCCGCCGATGCCTTGCAACGCGCGGGCCGCCACCAATTGCGGCAGGGACTGGGCGAGTCCCGCCAGGACGGAGGCGAGCACGAAAATGCCGACGGCGCCGAGGAATACGGTGCGCCTCCCGATCCTGTCGCTGAGCCTGCCGTACAGCGCGCCGGTGATCGTCGTGGCCAGCAGATAAGCCGTGACGATCCATCCGATCGAATCCGCACCGCCCACATCCTCGACGATCTGCGGCAGAGCGATGGCGACAACCGTCTGGTCCAGCACCGAGAGCAGCGCACCGAGCATCAGTCCGACTGTGGCCGGCGGCACGATGCTGCCGCGTGGCTGTGCGATTACCTGAGTCATCTGCGCGGTCAGCCCTTCGTGAACGGGTTCGGCAGGGCGAAGTCGTCGCTCAGCAAGTCCTGGTCGACCGCGCCCGCGGCGACGGTGCCGGATGCCGCGGCGGCGATGACGGCCGCGAACGGCATCGGGAGACTGCTGCGATGGGCCATATCGCCCGCGGCGTAGACGCCGGCGACGCTCGTGCGTCCGTAGTCGTCGGCCTCGACGCAGCCGTCGGGGAGGAACGCGCAGCCCAGCTGCTCGGCGATGTCGCTGTGCTGCCGGGTCAGATTCTCGACGAACACCGCGTCCCGGGACAGCGGCTGACCGGTTGCGAAGACGATCCGGTCGAGTCCGCTACCCTCGCCTTCGATCCGCGTTATCGGCTCGCAGCGCACCGCAATCTCGTGGTGCTCCAGGGTGTTTCGAAGATCCCCAGCCAACGCTTTGCCGTCGGTGCACAGAATGACATCTTTGGCGAAACGGCTCAGCTGTAGTGCGAGCCGCACCCGCGGGCCGGTGGATCCGATCACGGCGACCGGCTTGCCGGTGCATTCGTAACCGTGGCAGTAGGGGCAGTGGAAGGCCGACCGGCCCCACAGGGGGGCGAGCCCGGGGGTGTCGGGCACTTCGTCGGCGAGACCGGTGGCGAGCAGCAGCCGTCGCGCGGTCACCCGATCGCCGTCGGACAGAAGCAATTCGAATCCGCCGCCGGTCATGGCGCCGACCGAGGTTGTCGCGCCGTCTCGCACTTGTACCGATGGATAGTCCCGCAGCTCCTCCCGCCCGATTCGCCGAATCTCTTGTGGCGGCGTTCCGTCCCGGGTGACGAAGTTGTGGACCGCGGCAGCGGGATGGTTTCGCCCCTGGCCTGCGTCGACCAGAAGCACTGTGCGGTGCACCCGCCCCAGCGTCAATGCCGCGGCCATTCCGGCCGGCCCACCACCGACGATGATCACGTCGAACATGTATTCCTCCTTGACATCACCGCCATTCTGCAAGTTAATGTCAACATGAAGTCAAGGGATGGGGCCGGGAGCATGACGATCGGGGAGCTGGCGGCGCGGTTCGATCTCGCACCACATGTGCTGCGGCACTGGGAGTCGATGGGCCTGCTGACGCCGACGGTTCGGGTGAACGGGCGACGCCGCTACGACACCGACCACATCGCGCGCGTGGCGATGATCGTCCGCGGCAAATCTGCCGGGATGAGCTTGGAGCAGCTGGCGCAGCTGTTGCGTTCGACGAGCCGGGAGCAACGGCAGGACGTGCTGCGCCGCCATCACGCCGAATTGGACCAGCGGCTGCGCCAGCTCGAAGTCTCCAAATCGATGATCGAGCATGCCATGACCTGCACGGCGGAGGACTTCACCCGATGTGCGGCTTTTCGTCGCCTGGTGGCAGGCATCTCCGGGTTCCCGGACCAAGAGCGTCCGAGTTGACCGCCCGGTCGATCACCGGGTTCGGCCTCGCTCTGCGTGCCGGGATCAGCCCAG
Source organism: Nocardia amamiensis NBRC 102102 (assembly GCF_001612745.1). Lineage (GTDB taxonomy): Bacteria > Actinomycetota > Actinomycetes > Mycobacteriales > Mycobacteriaceae > Nocardia > Nocardia amamiensis. The sequence continues at coordinate 6,020 of NZ_BDBA01000082.1, forward strand.
ATGAGCCGACAACAGCCAGGCCGGAACCGACTTGCGGCCGCTGGGCTCGTCGCGCATGCCCTCGAATCGGAAGCCCACGTCCGCAGGCAACACCGCGGGCAGGTCGCCATGGATTCGCGCCGACCTGATCTCATCGATCACCCAGTACTTCGACACCACCTCACGAAGCTCGTCGGCGGTGACCGGTGATGGCCCCGGTTCCGGCACTTCGGGCAGGCCCGCTCGGTCGAACACCAGCGCGAAGTACGACGCGCCCGGCGCGGCGGCGCGCACGATCGACTGCTGATAGCCCTCCCGCGACTCGACCGGGATCGAATGGAACAACGTGCTGTCGACGATGGTGCCGAAGCGGCCGTCGTAGCCGGTGAACGAGGTGATGTCGGCGACCTCGAAGGAGGCGTTGGCCAGGCCGCGCCGGGCGGCCTCGGCGCGGGCCAGCTCGACCGCGGTCGGCGACAGATCAAGGCCGACGGTGGTGTAGCCCCGCTCGGCCAGATACAGCGAGATCGCCGCCTCCCCGCATCCGGCATCGAGGACATCGCCGTGGAATTTGCCCTGCTCGATCAGGGCGGCGAGTTCCGGCTGGGGTTCCCCGATACTCCACGGCGGTTTGACGCCGGGCCCGAACGGGCCGCCTGTGCCTCGGTAGACCTCTTCGAATTCGAAATCATGAGGTGTAGTCATAGCCAACGAATATCAGGGAAGCCGATACACGTTCGGGATGTGACCCGCGACGCGCTCGGGGGCGGTGCGTATGCGCTCGGCCCGGCCGTTCAGTTCGCTTCCAGGGAGCGTTTCATCCTCGCGTCGACGTAGGCGATGAGGCATTGCAACGGCCAGCGACCGTCGTCCATCAGCTCGAACATGTCGACACGGTCGCGCAGATCCCACAGGTGGCTGTCGATCTCTTGGAGGTCGTGCACGGTCAAGTCGCCGCGTTGGGTTTCGGCCAATGCCGACAGCAGTTCTCGATCGATCTCCGCCAACGTGCCGCGCAACCATTGCGTTCGGCCGAGAACGGCATCATGGCTCTTCAACTCGACGTAGTCGAACAGGTTTCGGAGCGGACTCTGCTCGATCGTGTCCGGAGGCGGAAACGGAATCCGATCCCGAACGGCCTCGAGCTGACGCCGAACCTCGCGGGCGCTTGCGACGGAGAACTCCTCGCTCAGATAGGCCGACAGCCCGAGCAGCAATCGCTCGATGTTGTCCATGCTCGCCCCCTGCCCATGGAAGACGTTGTCGCCGACCACCCTACCGGCTTCGCGGTGCTGTCGCCCGGAGCTCTCCTGGTCACCGCGATCAAAGCATCCATGACTCCGCCGAGACGGCCATGGACGGTGCGCCGTCGGATCACCACGAAGGTTTCCGCGTCCTCGCGCAGATCAGGGGTCTGCGCGAGGACGGGCGGGCCGCCGATCAGTGGAGCTGGATTCGGGCGATGAGGGCGCGGTGGTCGGAGCCCGGCACGGTGAAGCTGTGCAGGTCTTCGGCGGTGGCGTCGGCCAGCAGGATGTGATCGATGCCGATCACCGGGCCCCAGCGGCGGTCTTCCGGGAAGGTGGGCAGCAGGCCCGCGCCGGTTTGGTCGGCGGCCGAGGCGAAGCGGCCGCGCAGTAGATCGCGATAGGCGGTGTGGTCGCGGGTCGCGTTGAAGTCGGCTCCCACGATGGCCGGGCCGCGGTGCGCGTCGAGAATTTCCCGGGTCTTGCGCATCTCCGCGGTCCAGGCGGGGAAATTGAACGGAGGGGGGACCGGATGAAAGGCGAAGACGGTGATCGGACCGCGTTCCGGGTGATCCATCGTCGCGGAGAGGTTGTTCAGAATGTAGCCGTCGTACTTCCTGTTGTCCCGCAACGGATACCGGCTGTAGATACCGGTGCCGCCCCCACCGCCAGTGGGTTCGATGTAGCGGTAGGGCAGTTCGTCGAGCAGACCCGCGCCAGCCAGGCTCTCGACCGCCGCGTCGGTCAGCTCATCCACTGTCAGCACGTCGACCCGGTTGTCCCGCACCGCGCGCACCACGGTGGCCGGATCGGCCTTGCCGAACAGCAGGTTCGATTGCATGACGGTCATCCGCGGCCCGTTCGCGGCCCGCCCTTCCGGCACGAACGCGGGTACCAATGTCCACAGCGCCGCTATGGCCAGTGCCCCGGCCACGGCTGCACTGCGCCACCCGCGCGCGATCAGCATGAGCACCAGACCGACGACCGCCCCGATCATCAGGTACGACGCCCCCGACGCGAGCAACACCAGCCCCCGTCGCTCCCAAGCTCCGAAATGCAGCACGATCCCGGCAGCGCCCGCCGCCACAGCGCACCACCCCATCCCGAGCACTGCCCGGTCTATCCATTTACGCATGCGGCCGAGCCTAGGCAATGCCGATGAAGCTCCGGTGTGGGGCATGTGTGGAATTCATGATTCGCCTACGAGCTCGTAGATCGCGGTGTTGGGTGTCGCATGTGTGCGAGCCGTGTTCGTCGCCGCGGTCATGGTCGAGTTCTGCGCGGCGGCCTGCCACGCCGACACGCTGTCCCAGTGAGCGACGTTGACCAGCCGGAAGCGCGCCTCGGGGGTAATCGCGCGGTGCAGGCGTACATCGCCGAAACCGGAAGCCGACCGCATGAGTCGCGCACGGTCGCTCCACCCCACGGCGAAACTGTCCATCGCGCGCATTCGATATCGGCGGCCGGCTCGGTGAAATCGCCGTGCCGACCTTGGTGGCCGGCGGCGACCGCGACGCTTTCTATCCCGTCGAGACCTTCCGCCGAACCGCTGCGGGCATCCCGGACGCGCAATTGGTCATCTATCCCGGTATCGGCCACATGGGAGTAGTCGTGCAGGCACGATTCGCTCAGGATGTCGTCGCGTTCCTCGGTGCCGACGATCCCCGAACAGTGACGGGGCCACGAGCAGCGAGCAAAGTCCCTGAGATGCGGATGCGCGCGGCACAAGAAAAGTGAGCGGCTTGTCGTGGTAGCAGGGTCGACCTTCAGGGGTGTCCGCCGCTTCGGTGCGTTTATGACATAGCGCACAGCGGTGGCGCACCGAGTGAACTGGTGGTCGTGGCAGTTCGTAGTACCGGGTGACGAGATGCGCTGTGCACCTGGTCGAACAGCGACGAAGGGACCGAAACATGAGTTCAGCCGTACGATTCCAGCGTGCCGCCGTGCCGGTCGCGGCGACCGCGGTCGTTCTCGCAGGCCTGCTGAGCGCCTGTGGTGGCGACACGGGCGGACGGCCCGAGCCGGTGGTCGCGTCGGCGTCGCAGGCAGCATTGTCGACCACGGCGACCGCCGCACAGGCGCCCGCCGGGCAGGCCCCCGCGGTGGCGAAGACGCAGGGCTGGCTGAAGATCTACCGCGGAGCAGCCCCGGCCGGGACCGCGAATGCGGTGCAGCTCAATGTGACCAGCGATCCGAGTGCCGGACCGTATGTGTCGGACGGGTCGGGCCGGTCGCTGTACCGGTTCGACAAGGACACCGCGAAGCCGTCTGCGTCCAACTGCGCTGGGCAGTGTGCCGTGACCTGGCCGCCGCTGATCGTTGCCCGTGATCAATCGGTCTACGCGTCGGGCGTCGACCCGCAGCTCGTAGGGTTCATCGAGCGTGGCGATGGTACCTGCCAGATCACCATCGGTGGTTGGCCGGTGTACTACTTCTCGAAGGACAAGAAGCCGGGGGATCTGCTCGGCCAGGGCGTCGGTGGGACATGGTTCGCGGTAGCGCCGAATGGCGGCAAAGCCACGCGCGGGTGACGGCGTCATAGACAGTCTCGCCGACAGGCCCGTGGCCGACGCGATGAGCGCATTGCCGAAGCCGGGCGAATCCAGTGGATCCACCACGGGCCTGCCGGGTGGGCCGAGAGACGTGGCGGGAACTATCGCCGTAGTTCGGCCCCAGGCGGTCTCACCGCAGTCACCGGCTCATCAGCCCCGTGAGCGTCGCGGTGTCCGCAGTCAGTGAGCCGCCGGCGAATTCCAAAGTGGCATGGGATCGTTCGGCGGCCGCCGGATGGCCGGCGCCGCAGCCGTCGGTGACGATGATCGGCAGGTAGCCGAGATCCAGGCTGTGACGGACGGTTGGCTCGATGCCCACCTCCATGGCGATGCCCGCCACAGCGAACGTGTCGATTCCGCAGTCGCGCAACGCGATATCGAGCGGAGTCGCGGCGAAGGCGGACATGGTGATCTTGTCGAAGACCACCTCGTCGGGGTTTGGGGACAACTCGGGGACCAGCTGGAACTGCGGTGAGCCCTGCGGGAAGGTGGAGAGGAGCTCGGAAGGGTCGTCGACGCGCTGCCACTGCATGGCGGTGCGCAGCTGGGCGACGCCGGACGCGGCGACCGGCAGCGACATGTGCCGGGTGTAGAACACCCGGAAACCGCCCGCACGTGCGGCATCACGCAGCTGCACGCATGCCCGTACGATCTTGTCCCCTTCCGGGATCTGGCGCACGATGCCGACCTGCATGTCGTAGATGAGCAGGGCCATTCGCGCGGGATCGCAGGCGTCCTGCACGGTTTGCGGAATGCTGAGGCCGAAGGCGTGTCGCATGGTCACGCGGTCCGGTCGTAGGGCTCGGCGACGTCGACCGCCGGGTCCATCAGCGCCTCCAGCGGCAACGGCGCCTGCACCGGAACGTAGGTCCACTCCAGGTACCCGGCTTTGGTGAGCGGGAAGTCCGCGACGTACTTCTGTGCCTCTTCGACGCTGTCGACTTCGAACACGATCACCACCCCGGGCTCGTCGGCGCGGGCGTAGTTCTCCCGCACGATGCCCGCCTTCCACAGCCGCCACACATTGGCGACCTCCTCGGGCAGGTACGGGTTGATCGTCTCCAGCGTGACGCCCGGCTTGAATCGGTCGAAAACGATGACCTTCATAGGTTTTTCGCTCCATGGTCGCGTTGATCTGAACGGCATTCATGGAATCGCGATGATTACAGTCTTACAAGAACGCACTTTTCAGTGAGTACCCCGGAGGTCTTGTGCCCGGCAAGCGCTACAACTGCGCCGTGGAGGTGACCGTCGACCTGATCGGCGGCAAGTGGAAACCGGTGATCCTCGCCCACCTGAAGGAGGGCGTGCACCGCTACGGCGAGCTGCGCAGGCGAATGCCTTCCACCAGCGAGAAGATGCTGGTCCAGCAATTACGCGAGCTGGAATCCGACGGCCTGGTCCACCGCACCGTCTTCGACACCGTGCCGCCTCGAGTCGAATACACCCTCACCGACGAGGGCCGCACCCTCGTCCCCGTGCTCACCGCGCTCTACGACTGGGGCGAAGCCCGCGCCGCCCGCACCGGCCTCGCCCTTCCCGCATTCTCCGAAGCGATGCCCGGCCCGGCCCATGCCCAGGGCGATGGCGCTTCGTGACACCGCCGCTGCTCCGCCCCGCTACCCGCGATGACGAGCCATTCCTCTGGGCAATGCTGTACGAGGCGTCGCACGCTGCCGAACAGGGCCTGACCTCGCCTGACGCCCTCCGCGCCATTCCGGACCTGTCCCGCTACGTCGACGGCTGGGGCGACCGGGACGACCTCGGCGTGGTCGGCGGCACCGCGACCGAGCCGGAGGGCGCCGCCTGGATCCGCCTGTTCACCAGCGAGAACCCCGGCTACGGCTACGTCGAGGACACCATCCCGGAACTCGCCATCGCCGTCGCACCGGCCGCTCGCGGTACCGGGCTGGGCACCGCCCTGCTGACCCGCCTCATCGCCGAAGCCCGATCCCGATACCCCGCCATCAGCCTCAGCGTCCGAGCCGAAAATCCTGCCCGCCGCCTCTACACCCGCATCGGCTTCATCGACGTCGCCGACTCCGAAATCATCAACCGCGCCGGAACCACGAGCGTGACAATGCTTCTGTGGTTCCGACGACAGGGCGAATATCAAATGTCTCATACCTCTTCGCGCACCCGGGTCTGACGGCTCACAGCCCACAGCGTTGAAGACGGGCCACCAGCACCACAAAGCAGCAGGTGGGAGTCGAGATCACGAGTAAAGCGGGTACCGGTGCAGGAGGAAGATCGCACGGTTTGCTCGTTCCCAATGTGAGGAATCTGCTTGTTTCCTGGTCTACTAGTAGGAGTGCGACGCGTCTTCGAGGGTCCTGCTGTTCGCGCTGGTCACGCCAGCAGCGAAGAAACTGTTGATCGAAACCGCCCCACCGCAGAAGGGCGGCGAGACAGGTCGACCCCGTCTGCTGTGGTGCGCCCAGATGGTCGGCGCTTGCGGACGCGGTGGATTGCCAGGGTGCTTGCGCCGGTAGCGGTGATGCTAGGGGCTCTGACGACAGCGTCCGGGGTGGTTGTCGCGGACCCGCCGTCGTCGCGCCCGAATACGGGGTCCTCCGACGGCTACAAAGCCCCCTCGGAAAGCTCTGCCCTCCCGCCCCTACCGGTTGTCGACCGTGTCGAGCCGATCACCGACCGGTGGCTGCGAGTGTTCGTGAACTCGCCCGCGATGAACCGGGTCGTGCAGGTGCAGCTGCTGGTGCCGGCCGACCGTAGCCGGCCACGACCAACTCTGTACATGCTCGACGGTCGCGGCGCCCCCGAGAACAGCAGCAGCTGGATAGAGTACGGCCGGGCGCGAGAGTTCTTCGCTGACAAAAACGTCAACGTCGTGCTGACCACGGGCGGTCCGGCCAATCTCTACACCGACTGGCAGCGCCGCGATCCAGTCCTCGGCACCAACAAATGGGAGACGTTCCTCACCCGCGAACTGCCGCCACTGATCGACACGCACTTCGAAGGCAGCGGCCGCAATGGAATCCAGGGTGTCTCCATGGGCGCCGAAGCCGCGATGATGCTCACGTTCCGGACACCGGGCATGTATTCCGTCGTCGCGGCCCACAGCGGCTGCTACACCCTCACCGGCGCTGCTCAAGCTCAAGCCCGCGGGATCGTCGAGACCTACGGCGGCAATCCGGACAATATGTTCGGCCCACCGAATGATCCCGACTGGCTGGCCCACGACGTCATGGCACACGCGGAAGCCTTGCGCGGCACCGCGATCTACCTGTCCAGCGGCAGTGGCATCCCCGGCGAACACGACCTGCCCGGCAAGGTCGAACTCCCCGACGCCATCACCGTCGGAGGCCCTCTCGAAGCCGGAGCCTTCGGATGCGCCCTCGCACTTGCGAACCGGCTGACCCAACTGCAGATTCCCGCGACGGTGAATCTGCGACTCACGGGCACACACTCCTGGCCGTACTGGGCCGACGAACTGGTCCGGTCCTGGCCCACCATCGCCGGAGCACTGCACATCGGCAACTGATGAAGTCAGGCGCCGAAGACGCGTTCGACCACGGCCTTGGCGCGGCGGGTGACGCGCATGTAGTGGTTCAGGAATTCGCTGCCGTCGCCGGAGGACCAGCCCGCCACGCGCGCGACGGCGGAGAGCAGGCGGCCAGGGCCGGGTAGCTGGTCGGTGGGCTTGCCGCGCACTAGCACCAGGGCGTTGCGCGCTTTTGTCGCGGTCAGCCACGCGTCGCGCAGCAGCGCCACGTCGTTCGCGTCCAGCAGTTCGGTCTGCTCGATCACGTCCAGCGACTGCAACGTGGAGGTGTTGTGCAGGCCCGGCACCTCGTGGGCGTGCCGCAGCTGCATCAGCTGCACTGTCCACTCGATGTCGGCCAGACCGCCGCGGCCCAGCTTGGTGTGGGTGGCCGGGTCCGCGCCGCGCGGCAGGCGCTCCGCGTCCACCCTGGCTTTGATCCGCCGGATCTCGCGCACCGCGTCGGCCGACACGCCGCCGTCCGGATACCGCACTTTGTCGATGACGTGCAGGAAGCGCACCCCGAGTTCCTGATCGCCCGCCACTTGGTGGGCGCGCAGGAGCGCCTGGATCTCCCAAGGCTGGGCCCACTGCTCGTAGTAGGCGGCGTACGCGGCCAGCGTGCGCACCAGCGCGCCGTTGCGGCCCTCCGGGCGCAACCCGGCGTCGACCAGCAGCGGCGGATCGGTACTCGGCGCCCCGAGCAGTTGCTGCACCCGGTCGGCCACCCCGATCGCCCATTTGACGGCCTTGGTCTCGTCTTCGCCCTGGCGCGGGTCGCAGACGAACAGCACGTCGGCGTCGGAGCCGTAGCCGAGCTCCATGCCGCCGAGCCTGCCCATACCGATCACCGCGATATCGGCCGGCGCCGGTGAGCCGCGCTCGGCTGCACTGGCCCGGATCACCGCACCCAGCGAAGCCTCCAGCACGGCCACCCATACCGACGACAGCGCACGGCACACCTGCGGCACGTCCAGCATGCCGAGCAGGTCGGCCGACGCCACCCGCGCCAGTTCGTGCCTGCGCAGCGAACGAGCCGCGGCCACAGCGCGTTTCGGATCTTCGTAGCGCGCCGACGCGGTGAGAATGCCGCGCGCGACCTCCTCCGGCTGCGGACCGAGCAGCAGCGGACCGCTCGGACCGTCGGCGTACATGCGGATAGTTTCCGGCGCATTGATCAGTAAGTCCGGCAGGTATTCCGAGGAGCCGAGCACGATCATGAGCCGCTGCGCGATGGCCCCCTCGTCGCGCAGTTCGCGCAGGAACCAGGTCTGGTCGGCGAGCCCCTCCGACACCCGTCGATAGGCCAGCAGGCCCGCGTCGGGATTCGGTGTGTCGCTGAGCCATTCGAGCAGCGTCGGCAGCAGCAGTGCCTGGATGCGTCCCTTGCGGGAGACCCCGCCGGTCAGCGCCTTCAGGTGTCCGAGCGCGTGTTCCGGCGCCGCGTAGCCGAGCGCGGCGAGCTGCCGGATGGCGGCTTCCGGGCTCAGGCGCAGTGCCTCCGGCTCCAGCCGCACCACCGATTCCAGCAGCGGACGGTAGAACAGCTTGGCGTGCAACCGCCGCACCCGCACCGCGTTGCGGCGGATGTCGTTGGTCAGCACGCCCACCGCGTCCTGCCTGCCGTCGGGGCGAATGTGTGCGGCGCGGGCCAGCCAGCGCATCCCCTCCTCGTCGTCGGCGGCGGGCAACGTGTGCGTGCGACGCAGCCGCTGTAGTTGCAAGCGGTGCTCGAGCAAACGTAAGAACTCATACGACGCGGTGAGGTTCGCCGCGTCGTCGCGGCCGACGTACCCGCCTGCCGCGAGCGCGGTCAACGCCTCGACGGTGCCCTGCACGTGCAAGGTCTCGTCCACCCGCCCGTGCACCAATTGCAGGAGCTGCACGGCGAATTCGACGTCACGCAGGCTGCCGTGGCCGAGTTTGAGTTCGCGTTCGCGCAGATCGGCGGGCACCAGGTCTTCCACCCTGCGCCGCATCGCCTGGACGTCGGCGACGAAATCGGGACGCTCCGAGGCCGTCCAGACCATCGGCATCAGCGCGTCGCGGTACTGCCTGCCGAGCGCGAGATCACCGGTCGCCGGGCGGTTCTTCAGCAGCGCCTGGAACTCCCAGGTGCGCGCCCAGCGCTTGTAGTAGGCGATGTGCGAGTCCAGCGTCCGCACCAGGGCACCGGCCTTGCCCTCCGGCCGCAACGCCGCATCGACCTCGAAGAACGCCTGGCCCGCCACGCTCATCAACTCGGCTGCCAGCCGCGTGGCCGTGGCGTCGGCGGGCTCGGCGACGAACACCACGTCGACGTCGCTGACGTAGTTCAGTTCGCACGCGCCGCACTTGCCCATCGCGATGACGGCCAGCCGCACCGGCACCGGCTCGTCCTTGCAGACTCGTGCCACCGCGACCGCAAGCGCCGCGGTCAGGGCGGCGTCGGCCAGGTCGGTGAGGTGCCTGCCGACCACCTGGTATGGCAGCACCGGCTCGTTCTCCACGGTGGCCGCCAAGTCCAGCGCAGCCAGCAACATCAGGTGGTCGCGGTAGCGCCGGCGCAACAACGCCACCACCTCTGGACCGGAGATCCCGGCGCGCAGCAGCATCGGCGCCGCGTTGGGCCCCTGCTCCTGCTCCGCCTCGATGACGGCCAGCAGGTCGGCGATCACCTCGTCGCGACCGGGTAAATTCTTGCGGCGCAAGGTCTCCCAGACAGACGGCCGGGCGACCAGGTGATCGCCCAATGTGCTGGACGAGCCGAGCAACGCGAAAAGCCTGCCGCGCAACGACGTATCCGTGCGAATCGCCGAATCGACGGCAGCCCACTCGTCGCCGATGCTCTCGCGCAGTCGCATGAGCGTGTGCAACGCGAGATCGGCGTCCGGCGCGCGGGACAGCGCCCACAGCACGGGAATACTCTCGACGTTGTCCCAGCCCAGTTCGCGCAGCGACGCGGCAGCGGACGGATCGAGCAATCCGAGCCGACCGACGCCGGGGACAGCAGAACGGGCAGACGGTGGCCGGACCATGGCTTTCAAATTACCCGGCCGAGACCGCGGGCATGCCGCCGAAGGTCACTCCCGGGTCACAACCCCAGGTATTCCTTGAGCTCGAATGGCGTGACCTGGCTGCGGTAGTCCGCCCACTCCCTGCGCTTGTTGCGCAGGAAGAAGTCGAACACGTGCTCGCCGAGCGTCTCGGCGACCAGCTCGGAGCGCTCCATCGCCTGCAACGCCTCGTCCAGCGTGCCGGGCAGTTCGCGGAAGCCCATCGCGCGCCGCTCGGCGGTGGTCAGCGACCACACGTCGTCCTCCGCCTCCGGCGGCAGGTTGTAGCCCTTCTCGATGCCCCGCAGACCGGCCGCGAGCAGCACGGCGAAGGTCAGGTAGGGGTTGCACGCGGAGTCCGGGCTGCGGATCTCGACGCGACGCGAGGAGGCCTTGTTCGGCGTGTACATCGGCACCCGCACCAGCGCGGAGCGGTTGGACCGGCCCCAGGAGGCCGCGGTGGGCGCCTCGCCGCCGTGGATGAGGCGCTTGTAGGAGTTCACCCACTGGTTGGTGATCGCGCTGATCTCCGGGGCGTGCTCGAGGATGCCCGCGATGAACGCCCGAGCCGTCTCCGACAGGTTGATCGGGTCGTCGGGGTCGTGGAAGGCGTTCGTCTCGCCCTCGAACAGGCTCATGTGCGTGTGCATCGCCGAGCCGGGGTACTGGGGGAACGGCTTGGGCATGAACGTCGCGCGCACGCCCTCGTCGATGGCCACTTCCTTGATCAGGTAGCGGAAGGTCATCACGTTGTCGGCCATGGACAGCGCGTCGGCGTAGCGCAGGTCGATCTCCTGCTGGCCGGGAGCGCCCTCATGGTGACTGAATTCCACGGAGATGCCCATGGACTCCAGCGCGTCGATGGCGTGGCGGCGGAAGTTCGGCGCCGAATCGTGCACCGCCTGGTCGAAGAAGCCGCCGGTGTCGGCCGGAATCGGCAGGGTGCCGTCGTGCGGGCCGTTCTCCAGCAGGAAGAACTCGATCTCGGGGTGCACGTAGCAGCTGAAACCCACGTCGCCGGCCTTGTTGAGCTGGCGGCGCAGCACGTGGCGCGGGTCGGCCCAGGACGGCGAGCCGTCGGGCATGGTGATGTCGCAGAACATGCGCGCGGAGTGCTGGTGGCCCTTGCTGGTGGCCCACGGCAGCACCTGGAAGGTCGACGGATCGGGCCGGGCGACCATGTCGGCCTCGGAGACCCGGGCGAAGCCCTCGATGGCCGAGCCGTCGAAGCCGATACCCTCTTCGAACGCGCCTTCTAGCTCGGCGGGAGCAATCGCCACGGACTTGAGGTAGCCCAAGACGTCGGTGAACCAGAGACGCACGAAGCGGATGTCCCGCTCTTCGAGCGTCCGCAGCACGAATTCCTTCTGGCGATCCATGCCCGCGAGCGTAAGCATCCGGCGTTAAATCTGTGTTACATACACGCTTAAGATTGCTGAGCAGGATTTTTTCGGAAGACTCCGCACAGCCGAATCGTCCGCTTTGTGAGGTTTTCCCGGGCGTGGGCGACTTCGCGTCACCGTTCAGCAACCGATCCGATGAGCTCAGCAGGTGAGTCCCGGCGCGGGTTCGGACAGGTCGACCAGATAGGCGATGACCGCGTCGTCCACGCAGGGCGCACCGCCCGCCAGCGCCACCGTGTGCCGGTTGCCGCGGTAGGTGATCAGCGCGGCACCCAGCTGGCCGGCCAGGTCGACACCGGCCTGGTACGGCGTCGCCGGATCCTCGGTGGTGGACACCACCACGGTCCTCGGCAGGCCGTTCACCGAAATCCGATGCGGCTCAATGGTATTCGGCACCGGCCAGGCCGTACACAGCTCCAGCGGCGCCGCACCCGTGCCGCGGCCGTCGTCCAGGAACGGCGCCGCCTTGCGGTATTCGGCGTCCTGCCGTCCCACCACGGCGCGGTCGGCGATGCGTGGATCGTCCACGCAGCGGATGGCGTTGAACGCGTCGGTGGTGTTGGTGTAGCTGCCGTCCTCGCGGCGGCCGTCGTACAGGTCGGCCAGCACCAGCAGTGTGTCGCCGCGCCCGTCGCGCAGTTCGGACAATCCAAGGGTCAGCGCTTTCCACAGCTCGTCGGTGTAGAGCGCTTGACGCACACCCGTGAGCGCGTCGCCGTAGCTCAGCCCGCGCGGGTCGGTGGTCGGCGCCGGCTTGTCCCACAGCGGGTCGACCAGCTCGCGGAACCGCCGAACCGCCTGCGCCGGATCGGTGCCGAGCGGGCAGTCCGATTGCTCGGCGCAGTCGGCGGCGTAGGCGTCGAACACCTTCTGGAAGCCCGCAGCCTGCCGCAACGACTCCTGCACCGGGTCCTGCGAGGAATCGATGGCGCCGTCGAGCACGAGGGCGCGCACGCGGTCCGGGAACTTCTCCGCGTAGGCCGAGCCGATCTTGGTGCCGTAGGAGTAACCGACGTAGCTCAGCTTCGGGTCACCGAGCGCGGCCCGCATGACATCGAGGTCCTGCACCACCTCGCGGGTGCCGACATGGGCGAGGAAGCCCTTGCCGGTCCGCTCGGCGCAGCGGTCGGCGTAGCGGCGGTTGTCCGCCTCGGCCTCGGCGATGCCCTCCGGTGAGTAGTCCTCCTGCGGCTCGGCGCGCTCGGCGTCCTGCTCCTGCGCGGTCTGGCAGACGATCGAGGGCGTGGAGGAGCCGACGCCGCGCGGGTCGAAACCGACCCGGTCGAAGCGCTCGGCCAACGGTGTCTTGTTGCCCAGTGACGACATGCCGAGCCCGGACTCCCCCGGCCCGCCCGGATTCATCAGCAGCGAACCGATGCGGTGACCGGTCGCGCGGACCCGGGACACCGCGATCTGTGCGGCAGGCCCGTCCGGCGCCGCGTAGTCCACCGGAACGGTGATCCGCGCGCACTCGGTGTTCGGCGGAAGACGGTCGTCCGGTCCGCCGAATCCGGTGCATTCGCCCCACTGCACGGTCTGGCCGTAGAACTCCTCCAGGCCGGCGGGCGGCGCCGGCATCGGCTGCCCTGTTTCGGTGCGGGTGATCGCGCACCCCGCTGCGCCGAGCACAGCAACCGAGGCCAGCACCGCCACCACGAGCGCACCGCGCCCACTCCGCACCGTCGACATACCTTGATATTGCCAGCAAACACCGAAGGCCCCTCGGGCAAACCCGCCCGCCGGTGTGACCAATTGCACCGGTCATCGGCCTTAATCCGCCGGGGTGGCGGGTGGCACACTGGGTTTCGTCAAGCAATCCCGGGGACCCGGACGGGCCCCGAGGCGACACAGACGAAAGGGACGATGATGTCCGTATCCGATTCGGAAACCCCTGTCTACGGTGCGGTGCCCGCTGAATCCAAGAAGGTCGTGCGCAAGACCCGGGTGCACCATCTGCGGCAGATGAAAGCCGACGGTGAGCGCTGGGCGATGCTGACCGCCTACGACTACTCCACGGCACGGCTGTTCGAAGCGGCAGGCATCCCGGTACTGCTGGTCGGCGACTCGGCGGCCAACGTCGTGTACGGCTACGACACCACCGTGCCGATCACCGTGGACGAGCTCATCCCGCTGGTCCGTGGCGTGGTGCGCGGCGCGCCGCACGCGCTGGTGGTGGCCGACCTGCCGTTCGGCACCTACGAATCCTCGCCGCAGCAGGCGCTGGCTACCGCGACCCGGTTCATGAAGGAGGGCGGGGCGCATGCGGTGAAGCTGGAGGGCGGCGAGCGCGTGGCCGAGCAGATCGCGGTGATCACCGCGGCGGGCATCCCGGTGATGGCGCACATCGGCTTCACCCCGCAGAGCGTGAACACCCTGGGCGGTTTCCGCGTGCAGGGTCGCGGGGACGGCGCCGAGCAGCTGATCGCCGACGCGATCGCGGTGCAGGAGGCGGGCGCGTTCTCCGTCGTCATGGAGATGGTGCCCGCGGAGCTGGCCGGACAGGTCACCCGGAAGCTGACCATCCCCACCATCGGCATCGGCGCGGGCGCCGAGACCGACGCACAGGTGCTGGTCTGGCAGGACATGGCCGGCTACACCAGCGGCAAGACCGCGAAGTTCGTCAAGCGCTTCGGCCACGTCGGGGACGAATTGCGCTCCGCGGCCGCCGCTTACGCCGCCGAAGTGCGCCAGGGCACCTTCCCCGGGCCCGAACACGGCTTCTGAGCCGGCGTTCCCGCCGAAGACGATGACCGGCCGGGCAGTGCAGCACATGCGTCGCGCTGCCCGGCCCAGCGCTGTAACAGCTCGGCGGAACTATTCCCAGCGGAACAAACCGGTTCGGGCCGGTCGGCGAAATCAATGGCAGACTCGATGCCGACAATACCGACACGACCAGAGGTACCGATGCCGTACAGCCGTTGGATTTCACGCAGCTCCCTGCTGATCGCGGGCGTTTTCGCCGCCGCGGCGTTGACCGCGTGCGGCAGCGAGTCGGCCCCCACCGGCAGCGCGACGTCGACCACGACCTCCGCCGCGCCGGGCACGACCACCGCCCGCACCACGCCGGCCAGCCCGGAGATCTCCGACGCTGCCGGGAACCAGCTGTGCGAGATGATCCGGCCGGAACTGTCCAACTGGCGTATCCAGGGCGGAACGCTGGGCAAGATCGGGCTCAACGCGCTCGTGCACGAGTGGGCGCTGCGCAACGGCGGCATCAACGCCGCGGTGCTGGCCGACAAGGCGATCATCGACCGCACCACCACCAAGAGCTGCGCCGACGTGCGCCAGCAGGCCATCGAGGCACTGGGAATTCCGGACCTGGCCTCCGGACTCGCCTTCTGACCGGGCGGGCCGCATGCGTACCCCCTACCCCAAGATCGAACCGTACGACTCCGGCATGCTGGCGGTCGGCGCGGGCCAGTCGGTGTATTGGGAGGTCAGCGGCAATCCGGACGGCAAGCCCGCGGTGTTCCTGCACGGTGGCCCCGGTGGCGGCACCGCGCCGTACCACCGGCAGTTCTTCGACCCGGCCGTCTACCGGATCGTGCTGTTCGACCAGCGCGGCTGTGGCCGCTCCACGCCACACCTCGCCGATGGCGCGACCCTGGAGCACAACACCACCCGGCACCTGATCGCCGACATGGAAGCGCTGCGCACGCATCTCGGCATCGAGCGCTGGCTGCTGTTCGGCGGCTCATGGGGTTCCACGCTCGCGCTGGCCTACGCGCAGCGGTATCCCGAACGTGTGACCGAACTGGTGCTGCGCGGCGTCTTCCTGCTGCGCCGCAAGGAAATCGACTGGTACTACAACGGCGCCGCAGGCTACGTCTACCCGGACGAGTGGGCGAAGTTCCTCGCGCCGGTGCCGGAAGACGAGCGCGACCAGAATCTCGTCGAGGTCTATCACCGGCTGCTGCACTCGCCCGACGAGCAGGTCGCCCGCGCGGCCGCGATCGCGTGGTCCACCTGGGAGGGTGCGACGAGTTCGCTTCTGCCGCAACCGGATCGGATCGCCGAAACGGCCGAGCCCCGGTTCGCGCTGGCCTTCGCCAAGATCGAGAACCACTACTTCCGCCACGGCGGGTTCCTCGAGGAGGGCCAGCTGCTGCGCGACATCGGCGCCATCACGCACATCCCCGTCGTGATCGTGCAGGGTCGCCACGACATCGTCTGCCCGGCGGTCAGCGCGTGGGAACTGCACCGGGCGTGGCCCGGTTCGGTCCTGCACATCGTCGCCGACGCCGGGCACGCGGCGAACGAGCCCGGCATCACCCATCACCTGGTCGAAGCGACCGACCGATTCGCGAAGGAGGGGTGAGCACGATGACCACGGCCGAGGGCGCTCTCGTCGCCGCACTGCGGGACGATATCGACCGGCTGTTCGCCGCCGAGCCCGAAGTCCGTTCCGACGCACCGGATTCCGTGCACCAGATGCGGGTGGCCACGCGCAGGCTGCGGAGCGTGTTGCAGTCCTATCGCAGGCTCTTCGGCAAGGAGCCGGCCGCAGCGATGGTCACGGAGCTCAAGTGGCTGGCCGGGCTACTCGGGGAGGCCCGCGACGCGGAGGTGCGCGCCGACCGGTTCGCCACCCTCCTGGCCGACCACGCCGGGCAGACCCCGCCCGCCGAACTCGGCCCCGTCACCGCGCGTCTGGTGATCGCCGAACGAGATCGCTATCGCCGGGCCCACGACCAGGTCCTGACCGCGTTGGACAGCAAACGCTACCGCACGCTGCGCGACGAACTGTCCGCATGGCGCACCGGCCCGCCACTGCGCCGCTCCCGCGTGACTGCGAAGGCCGCCGACGTCTTCGGCGAGGTACTGCGCCGCGATCTCGCCCGTGTCGAATCACTCGTCCGCGCCGAGCCCACCGTGTCCGCGACCGAGCGCATCGAGCTGCTGCACGATATTCGTAAGAGCGCCAAGCGCTTACGGTACTCGTGCGAGGCGGCGGCGCAGGTAGTCGGCGACGCCACCGATCTGGGCAGCCGCGCGAAGAAGCTGCAGACGGTACTCGGCGACCACCGGGACGCGGTGGAATCCCACCGTACGATCCTCGATCGAGCGGCCGAGGCCGCCGCGGCGGGCGAGCCCGCGGACCTCTACGAGATCCTCGCCGACGCCGAGGACGCCGCGGCCGGCCGCGAACTGAGCCGCTATCCCGCCACCGCCGCGGCGCTGTTCGGGTAGATCACCGATAGGACCGGCGGGCTGAGCACCAGCCGCGCTGCCCGACATTCACGCCGGATACGCGAAGCTCACTTTCCGCTCCCTCGGGTCCGCCGACAACAGGCGTACCCGCACCGCCGCCCCTTCGGGCGGCCCGCCCGAACACGGTCCGAGGACCGGCGGATCGGCGATGAAGATCACCGCAGGACGATTGCCGTTGCCCTCGCGCACCACCACGGCATCGAACTCGGCGCCGATCCGCTGCGCCAGCAAGGTCGACTCGGTCAGATCGATGCAGGCGCGCTCGATCTTGCTCGCGACACCATCGCTGCGCCGCATGGTGTCGGCCGTGCGCACCAGCCCGTCCCGTACCCAGCGCGGCACCTCGGTGCCCGCGCACCGGGCCAGGCAGATCTCGGTCGCGAATCGATCCGACAGCCGTCGCAGGGGGGCGGTGACGTGCGCGTACGGCGCGCCGATACCACTGTGCCGCACGGCTTCCGGTGCGGCCGGCGCTCCGGCGGCGCCGGCGACCACGGTGTAGGACGCACCCCGCAGCAGCGTTGTCGCCTCGGACATCAGCACCAGCGCCGCGGGCGTGTTGGGGTCCAGCCGCGCCAGCATCTGCCCGACCGCTTCCTCGGCGGGCCAGGCCACGCCCAGCGCGTGCGCGGTGCGGCGCATGGAGTCGATCGCGGATTCGGCCGGTGGCGGCATGGTGCGCAGCAGCGCGACTCGCTCCTCGGCGGGAACGTTCCCGTTCAGCATGATCTGCGCCGCACACATGCCGGTCAGCAGCGAGACCTGTTCGTTCCAGTCGTCGGCGGCGGTGCGCGGTTCGACCACCAGCCGCCAGTGTCCGTCGGCGCGCTCGTCCTGGACGACGGATTGCGCGGGCAGGCGCAACCCGATCGCGCCG
>NZ_BDBA01000083.1 GCF_001612745.1 Nocardia amamiensis NBRC 102102
CGAAGGCACGCGGGCTGTGGCCGTTCAACGTGGGCAATCGTTTCCAGATCGCACCACCACTGACCACGACGGCGGACGAGCTGCGGGACGGCTTGGCGATCATCGACGACGTGCTCGACGTCGCCGACGGCTACGTCCAGATGAGCTGATCCACGGGACTCAGTGCGGCGTCAGCTCGACCACGACCGCGCCCTGCTGCCAGGTCTGATAGATGTCGGCCTTCGACGGTGCACCGTCGGCGGTGAAGCCGATCCCGTTGAACTTCGCGTTCTGCGGGTTGTCCCGCGCGATGATGTCGTAGAGCCGCAGCACGTCGGCCTCGCTGGTGTGGACCACCGGATCGAACGTGCGCGGCTTGCCGCCGAACGACGCCCGGACGGGGTCACCCGCGCGCAGATTCTTGACCCAAGGCCGCAGGGCGGTTCCGATCAACAGGGTGTCGCTGTGCTTGGTATAGGCCACGGGCACGTCGTAGACCGCGCCCGACTTACGCCCCACGACGTGCAGGATCATCAGCCGCTTGCCGACGACCCCGGAGATGCCCGGCACGCCCAGCAGCGTCCGCACGATCCGGTTGACCACGTTCTGGTACGACCGGATGGGTTCGGGACCCGACGTAGTCGGTGTGCCGTAAGGGTTTTCGGACGAAGACGAATCGGGAACAGATGCCTCGCTCATGGCCCCCAGTATCGAGTAGCCCAGCGCGATGTGCAGCCCGACGACCGGTACCGCCAGCACAGCCGCGGTGTTGCTCATCGGCCTCGTACCCGCGGGGACGGTCCCAACAAGGGGCTTCTCGACCGCGGAGTGCTCTATGTGCGGCCGGGGCCCCTCGGTACCCTGCTCGTATGACTTCCGGACAGACCGAGATCTGGCACAACCCGCGGTGCAGCAAGAGCCGCAACGCCACGGCGTTCCTGGACGACGCCGGTGTCGACTACACCGTGCGGAAGTACCTGGACCAGCCGCCCACCGCCGACGAACTCCGCGACGTGTTGCGGCGGTTGGGCGCCGAACCATGGGACATCACCCGCACCGGCGAACAGATCGCCAAGGATCTGGGCATGGCGAGTTGGGAGCGCACCGCCGCCGACCGGGACCGGTGGATCACGGCGCTCGTCGAACATCCGATCCTGATCCAGCGCCCGATCGTGTTCACCGCCGACGGCGCGGCGATGGTCGCGCGCGACGAGGCAGCGCTGCGCGATCTGCTCTGACGATCATCGGCTCCGCGTCGGTATTCACGAGCCGATCCAGCCGGGATGGCGTCGCGGATCCGGACGCCCATTACAGGTCGGACTCTGCGGGTAGGGTCGGCGGGCATGAAGGTACAACTGCGCCACAGCCCCGCCTCGACCGTCGCGCGGTGCTTTCTCGCCGGGGGCGAACCGATGCGCGTCGAGAGCGGCGCCATGGTCGCCCATTCGGCGGGAGTCACGTTGCGGGCCAAGGCCGAAGGCGGCATCCTGGGCGGGTTGAAGCGGTCGTGGCTGGCTGGCGAATCGTTCTTCGTCTCGACGTTCACCGCGCCGCCGCAGGGCGGCTGGGTGGACGTGGCACCAGCGCTACCCGGCGACATGCTGAACTTGCAGATCACCCAGGACCGGCCGTTCTTCATCAGTCGTGGCGGCTGGATCGCCAATTCCTCCGGCGTGCAGCTGGAGGGCAAGTGGGGTGGTTTCGCGAACCTCTTCGGCGGCGAGGGCGGTTTCGGTGTGCGCGTGCACGGTGAGGGAGAGGTGGTCGTCGGCGTGTTCGGTGCGATCGATGTCATCGATCTGCAGCCGGGTGAGCCGATCACGATCGACACCGGCCATGTGGTCGCCTACGACTTGGCGATGAACTTCACCATCCGGCGGGCGGTTTCGGGTCGTTCGATCCAGTCGCTGAAGTCCGGCGAGGGATTCGTGTTCGACTTCACCGGTCCCGGCCGGGTACTGCTGCAGACCCGCAACCCCGGCGCGCTCGCCGCTTGGGCGGGTTCGGTCGCCACGAGCGGCTGATCACGTTGTGGGCTCCGCCGCGTCCTCTGGCCGGCGGGCGGCGAGCAAGCCGGGGATCAAGAGGCGGGTGTCGGGGACGAACGGCCAATCCGGGTCGGCCAGATGCGCGCGCAGCTCGGCGTCGGTCCACCACCATCCGTCGGCGATCTCGTCGGGTTGGTGCCGGACAGGTCCGTCGTAGCGCAGTTCGTACGCGAACAGATGGCAGCGCATCGGCCGGTCGTCCCATTCGCCGTCCCACGTGGCGGTTGCCACGGGGGTGAACTCTTGGAGATCGGGCGTGACGCCCAATTCCTCGGCCAGTTCGCGCCGGGCGGTATCGTGCGGTGCTTCGCCCGGCGCGACCACCCCGCCCGCCAGACAGTCGTGCATACCCGCGAACACCAGTTTGGTGTCGGTGCGGCGGTGCACGTAGATCCGCGTGCCGTCGCGCGAGCGCAGCAGCACACCGGCACTGGCGTGCCACAATCCGTCGCGGTAGACGGTGGCGCGCTCGGCGGCGCCGATCGGGTTGCCCGCAGGGTCGTAGACCGCGATCGATTCGGTGCGCGGGTCCCCGGTGTACGGCGAGTCACGATGCGGCGGAGCGGCCATTGATCGAGAGTAACGTGAACCCCGCACGCCACTCCTGAGAGAGGATCGCCGCCCATGGTGCTTCCGCACGCACTGGCGAATTTCAACCGGCATGTCACCAATCCCACCACGGGCCTGGTCGCGGGCCGGGCGCCCGGTTTCGGCATCGTGCTACACAAAGGCCGGAAGTCCGGGCGGTCCTACCGGACGCCGGTGATGGTCTTCGAACAGGACGGCGCCTTCCGCATCGCGCTGACGTACGGGCAAAACGTCGACTGGGTCAAGAACATTCGCGCCGCGGGCGGATTCGCGCTGGAGACCCGTGGGCGCGTCGTGGATCTGACCGATCCGGTGGTCGAGCATGACCGGTCCGCGAGCTGGGCGCCGTTGGGTGTCCGGCAGGTCCTGAAGACGATCTCGGCCGAATACTATGTCGAGGCCCGCGCGGCGAACCGACTCTGAGGCGGTGGTCCTGCGTCCGAGCAAATCGGCGGTCGCCGACCAGGCAAGGACGCAGATATGGCCGCTGCAGAGGGCGCGTCTGCAACGCAGAGAAGCGAATACCTCTGGTAGGAGCTGGCCGGCTAGTTCGGACTCCACCCCGAGAGCCACGGGGTCGACCTTCTCGGCCGACCGCCTCGTCGCGTAGTGGGCGGCGCCGTCGCCGCAGTGATATCGCGCCGCAGCGCGAAACGGGCCTGACGACCTGCTGATATGGCTTTGACGACGCACCTGGGGACAGGTTCGCTGCGTCAGCGCTTTCGATCAGATGTCCCCCGCCGGGCGGCCGATCGGCCTGCCGTCGCTGACCGACGTGCGTAGCGGCGTGGTGGGACGATCCGGACGCACAGTGTCACTGTCCGCGGTTGGCGCGAATCGACCGAGCTGAGCCCCACGTGAACGCCGAGCCGGGGACTCGTCCAGCGGCTCGGCGTCCGGGTGCGCCACGCTGTCGCGTCGCGGGTCAGGCGTTGTCGCGCGGGTCGAGCACCACTTGGGCGCCGGGCACGGTCGCGACCTGGAGCGTCCGCAGGCGCAGCAGGGCCGGGTGCTGCTCGAGCAGCCGTGCGGTATTGGCCAGCGAGCGCAACGCCGCCGCCTCTGCACGCGCCTTTTCCAGCTCGGCGCGGCCGCGTTCCTTGGCCAGCACCGTCTCCAGCGCCGCCTTGCGCAGTTCGCCGGGCAGCATCAGATCGCGAGCGCGGACCCCGATGACCTGGATACCCAGGCTCGCTACGGCCGCGCCGATCTCGCCGGGATCACCGGTGAGCAAGCCGCGATCGGCGATGAGCTCGTCGAGCGTGTGCGCGGCGACCGCGCCGCGGGCAGCGTCCTGGACCGCGGCGTAGAGCACCGTCTCCGCGTTCTGCGCGCCCATTGTGAACGCGGCCGGATCGGTGACCTGCCACTGCGCGGTGTAGCTGGCGCGCAGCGCGAGCCCGTCGCGGGTGAGCAACTCCTGCCCGGTGACATACAGCAGCCGGGGACGCATGTCGACCTCGATCAGCGTGCAGCGCTTCGCGTCGTACCGGTGCCGTCCGGGCTCCAGGATCCGCTCCAGCGTGCCGTCCCGGTACAGCAGCGTGCGCTGCCACTCCATCACCGTGGTGTACATGGTCTCACTCCCTTCCCCGACGTAAGTCGTTGTCCGCGTTGTCCTTCGGATGTCCTCCGCCACGGCCGCGGCGACGCGGCGGGGGCGTTGCCGGACGGATCCGGTCGGCCCGCAAGGCCGCGTCCGGCGCATGTGGCCATGGCGGAGGACATCGGGAGAGGAATCGAACCCCAACAGACTTCGAGTCTGCGCCCCACCTGAAGGACGTGGCTGCGCCGACACGGAGAACGCGATCCGGAGAATCCGGTGCGCCCCTTACGCAACCGAGATCGACGATAGAGAACCAGGTATGCCGAACGCGAGCCATTTTCGCTCGGGCTATCCGTCCGTCGCTGCCTCGCCGGCGCGGGTCGCGATGCCAGCAGATCGCCGACGACGGCGCCGACCTGGGTGGCCAGGTCACCGTCGACGGTGGCGCGCCCGAGCGTGTCCGAGCTGTCGGCCCAGTCGTTGAGATGGGGCCTACGGTCGGCCGCCGCACGGGGTCAGTTGTCGGTCACGTCCACGCCGCGCCAGAAGGCGACGTAATCCTTGATCTGCGCGGCTTTGGGCTTGGGGTCGGGGTAGTACCACGCGGCGTCGGGGTTGGTCTCGCCGTCGACCACCACGGTGTAGTAGCTGGCGGTGCCCTTCCACGGGCAGATCGTGTTGGTGTCGGAGGGCTGGAAGAACTCCGAGCGCACCGAATCCGGCGGGAAGTAGTGGTTGCCCTCGACAATGATGGTGTCGTCGCTGGTCGCGAGGACGCGGCCGTGCCAGGTTGCCGTTGCCATACCTCGATTCTGCCCCAGTTCCACGGACGGTGCGTGGCCCCGCGGTCGGTCCGTCCGTGCTCAGGCGGACAGGTCGGGAGAGGGCGAAGTCGGCCCGGTTTCGCAGCGGTGGAGCTCGACGGCCAATGCGATGAGTTCGCTCATGTGGTCGCCGTCGGTCCGGGCTTGCCGCATGGCCTCGTCGACGGGAAAGGTGCGGACCTCGAGGATCTGTTCGGCATCTGCCGGGTTGGTCGGTACCGAGTCCAGTAGCACGTCCGCCGTGCACCACAGCCACGCCTTGTGCGGATGCGGCTGCCACTCGCGGAACGGCGCGGGTTGGTTGCTCGTCGCGTGATGGGCGCCGAACCATCGGATCGGGCCGACCGGGCGCGCTCCCGCCTCCTCGCGTAACTCCCGGCGAACACACGCGTCGACGGACTCGCCGCGCTCCCTGGTGCCGCCGGGAATCAGCCAGACGTCGCGATCGTCGCGGCAGAGCACGATCTGCTCGCCGACGAAGCAGACGACGTGGATATTGGTGACCAGGTCGTCGGGTGGAAGCGTGGTGGAGAAACGCACGTCCAGATCACCCCAGGCCCAGTGCGTCGGCGTGTGCAGCAAGGGGTAGCGGTCGGCGAGCGTCACAGTCCGACGGTAGCGGTCGCCGACCGCGATGTCCGCTGATTTCCGGCCCGGGATTGCGAGCTCTACCGTGAGACGGGAAGTGACGCAGCCGGATTCGGCGGTGCGGGCACTGCGCCGGCGGCAATCGCCGTGCCGCTGGACGTCATCGTTCGCGGGCCAGTGCCCGGTAGCTGACGTGCCACAGCCACTCCACCGGTCCCCGCTCGAAGCGGCGCAGCCACAGGTGTGCGCAGGCGGCGATGATCAGCGCCACCAGCAGATAGACCCCGACGGTGAACGGAACCCGGTCGCCGGGCGAGATCCGGGCGGCGAGCCCGAAACCCCAGCCGTAGCAGAGGATCGACGCCACCAGGTTCTGCAGGATGTAGCAGCTGAGCGCGGTGCGGCCGATCTCGGTGAGGCGGCGCCCGGCGAATCCGGCCCGCGGCCGCCGCACGTACCACTCGGCTGCCGCCGCGAGAATGCCGAGGGAGACGAACGGAGCGCTGCCGTAGCGGGTGAACAGGATGAGATCGCCGCCACCCGCGATACCGGCGATCAGGTCGATCGGCGCGGCGACGCCGAAGCCGATGATCATGAGCCGCTTGCGGATCCGCGCGCCATCCGGGCGGAACACCCCCGCGCGGAACAGCCGGGCGCCGACCAGGAACAGCGCGACCGACATCGCGAACACGAAGACCGCCTCGATCCGGAACAGGCCCGCATTCTCCAGCCGGAACATCGCGAGATCCCAGAACGATCCGTCGGCGTAGGGATTCGGGTCCAGCGGCCGGTCTGCCGCCGAATCCTCTTGCGGTACAAAGGCCATGGCAGTGGCGATCCAGGTCAGCAGGGCGACGTGCACGCCGGCCGCTGCGACCAGCCAGCGTCGCTGCGCGCGCTCTCCGGTGGCCAGCACGAACGCGACGGCCAGGCCGGTCACCGCGTAGCCCATCAGCACGTCGAACTCGGCGACGAACACGAAATTCAGCAGGCCGTCCAGGAACAGCAGTCCCGCGCGCCAGGGGTACTTCCCCGGCCAGCGCCGCCCCGCTTTGGTCGCCGAGCGCTGCTGGATGGCGAGGCCGATGCCGAACATGATGGTGAGCAGCCCGAGGAACTTGCCCTGCGCCAGTTGCTGGAGCACCCGTTCGGTCCAGATCCATTCGCCGGACGATGCGCCGAGCTCTTGGAGGTAGCCGATCAGCCCCCGCGGGTGGGTCAGGATCCAGATATTGGTGCCCAGCGTGCCGAGAATGGCGATGCCCCGTAGCACGTCCAAGGCGACGAGTCGGGCGGGCGGGAGTGAGTTCCGCGGAACCGTCGTGCCGGAGTGGCCCGGCGTGTCGCCGCGCGGATCGGCGATGGATTCGGTCATGCCCAGACTATCGCGCCGACCTGCGCCATAGCGGGTCCTCCGGAAGTACTACCTGCGGTATGACATTCAACTCCGCCGGTCGCGACAGGTGCGGCGGGCCGCGTCGCCTAGGCTCGACAGCATGCAGCGCATCATCGGAATCGAGGTCGAATACGGCATCTCGACCCCAACCGAGCCGTCGGCCAACCCGATCCTCACCTCCACGCAGGCGGTTCTGGCCTACGCCGCGGCCGAGGGCGTACCGCGCGCGAAGCGCACCCGCTGGGACTACGAGGTGGAGTCGCCGCTGCGCGACGCGCGGGGATTCGACCTGAGCCGGATGAACGGACCGGCACCGGTGATCGACGCCGACGAGGTCGGTGCGGCCAACATGATCCTCACCAACGGCGCGCGGCTCTATGTGGACCACGCCCACCCGGAATACTCCGCGCCGGAGGTCACCGACCCGCTGGACGCGGTGATCTGGGACAAGGCAGGCGAGCGGGTGATGGAGGCCGCGGCACGGCACGCCTCGAGCGTTCCGGGGGCGCCGCGGCTGCAGCTGTACAAGAACAATGTCGACGGCAAGGGCGCCTCCTACGGCACCCACGAGAACTACCTCATGAGCCGGGAGACGCCGTTCAACCAGATCATCGTCGGGCTCACGCCGTTCTTCGTGTCCCGCCAGGTGATCTGCGGGTCCGGCCGGGTCGGCATCGGCCAGTCCGGCGATCAGGCGGGGTTCCAGCTGTCCCAGCGCTCGGACTACATCGAGGTCGAGGTCGGCCTCGAGACCACGCTCAAACGCGGGATCATCAACACCCGCGACGAACCGCACGCCGATGCCGACAAGTACCGCAGGCTGCATGTCATCATCGGCGACGCGAACCTGGCCGAGATGTCGACCTACCTGAAGGTCGGCACCACCGCCCTGGTGCTCGACCTGATCGAGGCCGGCGAGGACCTGTCGGATCTGCAGCTGGCCCGCCCGGTCACCGCGGTGCACACGATCAGCCACGACCCGACGCTGCGCGCGACCGTCGCGCTCGCCGACGGGCGCGAGCTCACCGGTCTCGCACTGCAGCGCGTCTACCTGGACCGGGTGATCAAGTTCGTCGACCGCACCGGCAACGACGACAAGCGCGTCGTGGACATCATCGAGAACTGGGCCATGGTGCTGGACCTGCTCGAACGCGACCCGATGGAGTGCGCGACCCTGCTCGACTGGCCTGCCAAGCTGCGCCTGCTCGAGGGCATGCGCAACCGGGAGGGCCTCGGCTGGGCGGCCCCCAAGCTGCATCTGATGGACCTGCAGTACTCCGACGTGCGGCTGGACAAGGGTCTCTACAACCGCCTGGTCGCCCGCGGCTCGATGAAGCGGCTGGTCAGCGAACAGCAGGTGCTGGACGCCATGACCAACCCGCCCACCGACACCCGCGCCTACTTCCGCGGCGAATGCCTGCGCCGCTTCGGCGCAGACATCGCGGCGGCGAGCTGGGACTCGGTGATCTTCGACCTGGGCGGCGATTCCCTGGTGCGCATCCCCACCCTGGAACCGCGCCGCGGCACGAAGGCGCATGTCGGCAAGCTGCTCGACGGTGTGGACACCGCTGCCGACCTCGTCGAGCAACTGACCACCTGACACAGCACGGCGACAAAATCGGCACACTGTCGGCGCTGGTAGGTAGTGTTGAGGGACGAGCACGGACAATGCTCATGATCGGGACCGTGCTCACAATGGGTCCCGATCATGATGAGGACAGAGGAGGTCGGCTGCCATGGCACAAGAGCAGACCAAGCGCGCCGGGGGCGGCGACGAGGACGAGGGCCCGGACGGCGTAGACGCCGCCGGTCAGGAGCGCCGCGAGAAGCTGGCGGAGGAAACCGACGACCTGCTCGACGAGATCGATGACGTGCTCGAGGAGAACGCCGAGGACTTCGTCCGCGCGTACGTGCAGAAAGGTGGCCAGTGACAGTCGGTGACCCCTCGCGTCTCCACTTGGGGTACGCCCTCTCCTCCTTCTCCGACCACCTGCGCATGCATGCTCCGGACCTCTTGCCCGCCATGAGGTTCGGACAAGGTGCCGCCGGAATCTCCGGCGGCACTTCCGCGAAGGACATCGCTCCACACGGCACCACCATCGTCGCGGTCAGCTACCGCGGCGGTGTGCTGATCGCCGGTGACCGGCGCGCCACCCAGGGAAACCTGCTGGCCAGCCGGGACATCGAGAAGGTCTACATCACCGACAGCTATTCCGCGGCGGGCATCGCGGGCACCGCGGGCATGGCGGTGGAGATGGTGCGGATCTTCGCGGTGGAGCTGGAGCACTACGAGAAGCTCGAGGGCGTGCCGCTGACCTTCGACGGCAAGGCGAACAAGCTGTCGAAGATGGTGCGGGAGAATTTGCCGGCGGCCCTGCAGGGTCTGGCGGTGGTGCCGATGCTGGTCGGCTACGACCTGGACGCCACCGATCCGGACAAAGCGGGCCGCATCGTGTCGTTCGATGTGGTGGGTGGACGCAGCGAGGAACGTTTCGGGTACGCCGCGGTCGGTTCCGGCTCGGTGTTCGCGAAGTCCGCGCTGAAGAAGTTGTACGCCAAGGGAATCGATCAGGACCGCGCGCTGCGCATCGCCGTCGAGTCGCTCTACGACGCGGCCGACGACGACACCGCGACGGGTGGCCCGGATCTGGTGCGCGGCATCTTCCCGACGGCGATCATGATCGATGAGGAGGGTGCGGTAGAGGTGACCGAGTCGCGGCTCGCTGAGATCGCTCGCGGGATCGTCGCTGCCCGCGAGGCCGCCGAAGAAGGGAGCGCCTGATCATGACGTTGCCGTACTACGCGTCGGCCGAGCAGATCATGCGCGACAAGACCGAGCTGGCGCGCAAAGGCATCGCTCGGGGGCGCAGCGTCGTGGTGCTGACCTATGACAAGGGTGTGCTGTTCGTCGCGGAGAACCCGTCCGCGACGCTGCACAAGGTGAGTGAGCTCTACGACCGGGTCGGGTTCGCCGCGGTCGGCAAGTACAACGAGTTCGAGAACCTGCGCAGGGGCGGTATCCTGCAGGCCGATATCCGCGGCTATCAGTACGACCGCCGTGATGTCACCGGCCGCGCGCTGGCCAACGCCTACGCGCAGACCCTCGGCACGATCTTCACCGACCAGCTCAAGCCGTACGAGGTGGAGATCTGCGTGGCCGAGGTGGGCTATCCGGAACAGGCCGCGCAGTCGGTGCTGTACCGGATCACCTTCGACGGGTCGATTGTGGACGAGCGGGAGTTCGTGGTGATGGGCGGCACGACCGAGCCGATCGTCACCGCGCTGAAGGCGTCCTACCAGCCCGGTCTCGACCTGGCCTCGGCGGTCGGCGTCGCGGTGCGCGCGCTGCAGGCGGGCGTGCCGGAGGGCGCGGAGAAGGAGAAGCGTGTGCTCGGCGTGAGCTCGCTCGAGGTCGCCACCTTGGAGCAGGCGCGTCCACGCCGGGCGTTCCGCCGGGTCACCAACGCCACGCTGGAGCGCTTGCTGAGCCCGGCGCAGGCAGGCAAATCCGCCTCCAAGAACGGCAAGCCCGAGTCGAAGGACGAGGAAACGCCGGGCGAGGACACTCCCTCCGCGGAGTGACCCCCACCCGGCCGAGGAGGCGCGACGGCCCGCGAACGAGGACTCGTTCGCGGGCCGTGCCGTCATGTCCGGGTACGGCCCGAGGTGCGCATCCTTCCGGTGCAACCGCCGTTTCGCCCGCGCAAATTCCGACAAAGCGGGCCAAATCGTTGTGAAGACGTATGCATACGGGTTGTTCGGTGCCCCACGCAAGCGCCTGACATGGCTGTAATGTCGATAGTGTGCAGCGACGAATTATGGGGATCGAGACCGAGTTCGGTGTGACATGCACCTTCCACGGTCACCGTCGACTGTCCCCCGACGAGGTGGCCCGGTATCTGTTCCGCCGGGTGGTGTCCTGGGGCCGTAGCTCGAACGTGTTCCTCCGCAACGGTGCCCGGCTCTACCTCGATGTCGGGTCGCACCCGGAGTACGCGACCGCGGAGTGCGACAACCTGGCGCAACTGGTGACCCACGACCGTGCGGGCGAGCGGGTCCTGGAAGAGTTGCTGATCGACGCCGAGCAGCGTCTCGCTGAAGAAGGCATCGGCGGCGACATCTATCTGTTCAAGAACAACACCGACTCCGCGGGCAACTCCTACGGCTGCCATGAGAACTTCCTGGTGGTCCGCGCGGGCGAGTTCTCCCGGATCTCGGATGTGCTGCTGCCGTTCCTGGTGACCCGCCAGCTGATCTGCGGCGCGGGGAAGGTGCTGCAGACGCCGAAGGCCGCCACCTTCTGCCTGTCGCAGCGCGCCGAGCACATCTGGGAGGGTGTCTCCTCGGCGACCACCCGTTCGCGGCCGATCATCAATACCCGCGACGAGCCGCACGCCGACGCGGAGAAGTACCGCCGTCTGCATGTGATCGTCGGTGACTCCAACATGTCCGAGACCACCACCATGCTCAAGGTCGGCACCGCCGCCCTGGTGCTGGAGATGATCGAGGCAGGCGTGTCGTTCCGCGACTTCGCCCTGGACAACCCGATCCGCGCGATCCGCGAGGTCAGCCACGACCTGACCGGCCGCCGACCGGTGCGTTTGGCGGGCGGCAGGCAGGCCAGCGCGCTGGACATCCAGCGGGAGTACTACGCCCGCGCGGTGGAGCATTTGCGCAACCGGGACCGTGATCCTCAGATCGACCAGGTCGTCGACCTGTGGGGACGGACCCTGGACGCGGTCGAGGCGCAGGATTTCGCCAAGGTCGACACCGAGATCGACTGGGTGATCAAGCGCAAACTGTTCCAGCGCTATCAGGACCGGTACGGCATGGAACTGTCCGATCCGAAGATCGCCCAGCTGGATCTGGCCTACCACGACATCAAGCGCGGACGCGGCGTCTTCGACCTGCTGCAGCGTAAGGGCCTGGCCAAGCGCGTCACCGAGGACGAGGCGGTGGACGCCGCGGTCGACACCCCGCCGCAGACCACCAGGGCCAAGCTGCGTGGCGATTTCATCACCGCCGCCCAGGAGGCAGGACGCGACTTCACCGTCGACTGGGTGCACCTGAAGTTGAACGACCAAGCGCAGCGCACCGTGCTGTGCAAGGACCCGTTCCGGTCGGTCGACGAACGCGTGGATCGCCTCATTGCGTCCATGTAGGTAGCGCGATGGTCAGTTTGGCCCGGTCGCGGACCAAGGCGGCTCTGTCGTGCCGTGTCGAGCTCATAGCCTGACAACACTCCGAGTGGAATCGTGCTCCGGGGCGCATGTCGTGCCACGGTCCGATTACTCTGTCTCGCGTGGCGATATCCAAGGTCGAGCGGCTGATGAATCTGGTTATCGCGCTGCTGTCGACCCGGCAGTTCCTGACCGCGGAGCGGATCCGGGACAGTGTCGCCGGATACGAGGACTCCGCCAGCGACGAGGCGTTCAGCCGGATGTTCGAGCGGGACAAGAACGAGCTGCGCGATCTGGGCATTCCACTGGAAGTCGGACCGGTCAGCCGGTACTCGACCATCGAGGGGTACCGGATCAACCGGGACGCCTACGAACTGCCCGATATCGACCTGACCGACGAGGAGGCCGCCGCTGTCGCGGTGGCCGTGCAGATGTGGGAGTCGCCCGAGCTCGCCGCGGCGGCGGAGGGCGCGTTGCTCAAACTGCGCGCGGCCGGCATCCATGTGGAGACCGATGCGGCCGTGGCGTCGGTGCCCGCCGTACCGGCCCGCACCCGCGGGTCGGAACCGGTGCTGGGCAAGCTGCTGGCCGCGATCGACGCGGGGCAGGCGGTGCGGTTCGAGCACCGTGGTGCGATCAACGCCCCGTATCTGATGCGCGACGTCGAGCCGTGGGGTGTGGTCACCCATCACGGCCGGTGGTACCTGGTAGGGCACGACCGGGCACGCAACGCGGTGCGCAGCTTCCGGTTGTCCCGGATCGGCGACGAGGTGACCCCGTACGGTCCGCGCAACGCGGTCCGCAAACCCGAAGGCGTCGACCTGCGCGCGATCGTCGATCAGGTCACCAGCACGGCGCCGGTCAGCGGCACGG
The DNA here is from genome assembly GCF_001612745.1 of Nocardia amamiensis NBRC 102102. GTDB lineage: Bacteria > Actinomycetota > Actinomycetes > Mycobacteriales > Mycobacteriaceae > Nocardia > Nocardia amamiensis. The sequence continues at coordinate 13,023 of NZ_BDBA01000083.1, forward strand.
CCACGGTCTGGGTCGCCGAGGGGCGCGGACGCGAGATCCGCAGGCTCGGCGAGGTGACCGGCGAGCGCACCATCGGCGGCCGCCCGGGCTCCGTGGTGCAGCTGCCGGTGCGTTCCCGGGACTGGCTGGCGCGGCTGATCACGGGTCTGGGACCGGACGCGGTCGTGCTCGCCCCTGAGGACCTCAGGACCGCTGTCATCGCCCGGCTGCGCTCGGTGTTCGACCACACGGAGGTGCGGGCATGAGTTCCCGGCTCTCGGTCCGGCTGTCGCGGCTGCTCAACATGATCCCGTACTTCATCGCCCATCCCGGCATCAGCGCCGCCGAGGCCGCCGCGGACCTGGGTGTGACCACCAAACAGTTGATGAGCGACCTCAACCAGCTGTGGATGTGCGGACTGCCCGGGTACGGCCCCGGCGACCTGATCGACCTGTCCTTCTCCGAGGAGAGCATCGAGGTCACCTTCTCCGCAGGCATCGATAGGCCGTTGCGACTGACCTCCACCGAAGCGACCGCACTGCTCGTCGCGCTGCGCTCGATCGTCGACATGCCGGGCATGGTCGACCCCACCGCGGCGCACGCGGCCATCGCCAAGATCGAATCCGCCATCGCGGGCGGGTCGGCGCCCGCCGAGGACGAGCCATCACGCATGCCGCCGCGGGAAGCGCCCGCGGTCGCCGCTGTGCGGTCGGCGCTGGCGGTTGGACGCGCGGCGCGCTTGGTGTATTACTCCGCCAGCCGCGATGTGGTCTCCGAACGGATCGTCGACCCGATCCGCATCGTCCTCGTGGACGACTACAGCTATCTGCAGGCCTGGTGCAGGCAGGCCGAAGGGGTGCGGCTGTTCCGCTTCGACCGGATCGAGGCCGCGACCGAACTGGACGAGCCCGCCCGGCCGCCGAAACACGCCACCGACGCGACAGCGGGCCTCGACCTGTTCCAGGACGATCCGGCGGTTCCGCTGGCACGGTTGCGTATCCACGCCGACTACGCTTGGGTACTCGATCAATACCCGATGCACCGGCTCGCGGTGCACCCGGACGGCAGTCTGGAGGCGACCATGCGGTTCGCCACGCTGGACTGGATGGCGCGGCTGCTGCTGGGTTTCGGTGCCGGCGTCACCGTTCTCGGCCCGCCGGAACTGGTCGCCGCCGTGCGCGAGCGGTCGAACGCAGCCTTGGCCGCCTACGAGGAAGCCGGATACCTGGAGGCCCGATGAGGGACAACCGAACAGCGCGCCGCCGAACGGCGGCGCCCCGGAGGCTCGATGTGCGGTAGTTCGCCCGGGGCTTTACGCAGTGCTCGAGTGCCGGTCTTCCGCCGGGCACGAGAGGCGGGAACGGCGTGATCAGTCGCGTGCTGGTGATCGGAGCGGGCAGCATCGGCAATTTCGTCGGCGGCAAGCTGGGCGTGGCCGGTGCGGACGTCACCCTGGTCGGCCGCAGGAGGATACTCGACGAGATCACCGCGTCCGGGCTGCGGCTCACCGACCTCGACGGCGCCGACGACGCGCTCGCGGCGGACCGGTTCCGCGTCGCCACCGAGCCGGATGACGCCGGGGCGGCCGATCTGGTGCTCGTCACCGTGAAATCGGCGGCAACGGCCGAAGCGGTGCGCGAACTGAGCGGGAAGATCCAGCCGGGCACCGTGGTGCTCAGCCTGCAGAACGGCATCGGCAACGACTCGGTGATCCGGGAGATCCTGCCCCAATGCGTGGTGCTGGCGGGCATGGTGATGTTCAACGTCGTGCATCATCCCGGCGGGCACTTCCACCGCGGTACCGAAGGCGGCCTCGCGGTGCAGGACGACCCGGCCCTGGCGCCGTTCCTCGACGGGTTCGAGCGCGCCGGACTCGGGTTGCGCCGGTATCCGGATCTGCGCCCGGTGCAGTGGGCGAAGCTGCTGCTCAACCTGAACAACCCGATCAACGCGCTGTCCGGGCGTCCGCTGCGCGAGGAACTCGCCGACCGCGACTATCGCCGCTGTCTCGCGCTGACCCAGCGCGAAGCGCTCGCGGTGATGAACCGGGCGCGCATTCGCCCGGCGCGGTTGACCCCGCTGCCGCCCCGGGTGATGGCTGCGCTGCTGACCGTCCCCGACGCCCTGTTCCAGCGGGTGGCCGGGCAGGTCCTCGCGATCGATCCGGTGGCACGCTCGTCCATGGCAGACGATCTGGCAGCGGGCCGCAAGACCGAAATCTCCTGGCTGTGTGGCGAAATCGTCGGGCTCGGCGCGATGGTGGGGATGCCGACACCGGTGAATCAGCGGCTGATCGAACTGGTGGTCGCCGCCGAACAGGGCGACCAGCGCGCATGGACCGGTCCGGAACTGCTCGGCCAGCTGCGGGACGCCGCGGCGGGCGGGTCGGCCGAACACCGGGCGAACGAGCGGTGACGGCGGCGTTCGCGCACGTCACGGTCCGGTAGCATCGAGACATCACAGTCTTGGGAGGTAGATCATGGGCAGTCTGAGCATCTGGCACTGGCTGATCATTGCGGTCGTTTTCGTGATGTTCTTCGGCGCGAAGCGGATGCCCGACGCGGCCCGCAGCCTGGGCCGCTCGCTGCGCATCTTCAAGAGCGAGGTCAGCCAGATGCATAACGAGAGCAACGCGCCGAACACCGGCGCGGCCGCTCAGGAGCCTGCACCGCAGCTGCCCGCCGGGCAGCAGGCGACGCCGTCGGCGACCGAGCCCCGCACCGAGCAGAAGTCGGTCTGAGCGGGTCCGCTCGTGCCGGAGTGAGGAAGAACTCACTCCGGTCGTAGTGCTGTTGCCGAGCGAGGCACACCAACCCAGGGGCGATCACCAACCATGCGAATCCCGTTCGATCCGCGGCGCAGCAAGCGCAGGACCAATCCCGACGGCACCATGTCGTTGGTCGAGCATCTACAGGAGTTGCGCTACCGCCTGCTGGTCTCGATCGCCGCGGTGATCGCCACCACCGTGCTCGGTTTCCTCTGGTATGGGCATTCGTTCCTCGGCATCGAAAGCCTGGGTGAGATCCTGCGCGGACCGTACTGTTCGCTGCCTCCCTCGGCGCGCGCGGCGCTGAGCCCGGACGGTGAATGCCGCCTGCTGGCCACCGCGCCGTTCGAACAGTTCACCTTGCGCCTGAAGGTCGGCATGACCGCCGGTATCGTGCTCGCGGCGCCGATCTGGCTGTATCAGCTGTGGGCGTTCATCACCCCTGGCCTGTACGCCAAGGAACGCAAATACGCGATCGGGTTCGTGTCCTCGGGCACCGTGCTGTTCACCGCTGGTGCGGTGCTGGCCTACGTCATCATCGCGCACGCGTTGAGCTTCCTGCTCACCATCGGCGACAACGTGCAGATCACCGCACTGAGCGGCTCGCAGTACTTCAGCTTCATCATCCAGTTGCTGATCATCTTCGGGGTCAGCTTCGAGACCCCGCTGCTGATCATCGGTCTGAACCTGGTCGGGGTGCTGACCTATCAGAAGCTCAAGGCCTGGCGGCGCGGAATCACGTTCGGGCTGTTCGTCTTCGCCGCCATCGTGACCCCGCAGGACCCGTTCTCCATGCTGGCGCTGGCCCTGGCGCTGACCGTCCTGTTCGAGGTCGCCATCCAGTTCTCCCGGATCAACGACCTGCGCCGGGCCCGCAAGGAGCGCGAAGGCTGGGGCGCGCTCTCCGACGAGGAAGCCTCCGAGCTGGGCGTGCCCGATCCGATCGACCCCGCGGAGTCGATCAAGACTCCGCAGAAAAAATCCACACGACCCGTGTCGGACTACTCCGATACGCTCTGACGAGTGACAGATCACCGGTCGCAGACGGGCGAATTGGCCGTATTCTCCGCCGAGCTGAAGTTCCGGCTGGATCCGTTTCAGCGCGACGCGTGTGTGGCGCTCGAAGAGGGCCACAGCGTTCTGGTCTGCGCGCCGACCGGCGCGGGCAAGACCGTCGTCGGCGAATTCGCGGTGCATCTCGCGCTGGTCGCGGGCGGCAAGTGTTTCTACACCACGCCGATCAAAGCGCTGTCGAACCAGAAGTTCGCCGACCTCACCGAGCGCCACGGCCGCGACAACGTCGGACTGCTCACCGGCGACCAGTCGATCAACCCGGACGCGCCGGTGGTCGTGATGACCACCGAAGTGCTGCGCAACATGCTGTACGCCTCCTCGGACGCGCTGCGCGGTTTGTCGTATGTGGTGATGGACGAAGTGCACTACCTGGCCGACCGGTTCCGCGGCGCGGTGTGGGAGGAGGTCATCCTGCATCTGCCGCCGGACGTCCGGTTGGTCAGCCTCTCGGCCACGGTCAGCAACGCCGAGGAGTTCGGCGCCTGGATGGAGACCGTGCGCGGCGACACCGCTGTCGTGGTCGACGAGACGAGGCCGGTGCCGCTGTGGCAGCACGTCATGGTGGGGCGGCGGATGTTCGACCTGTTCGACACCAAGTCGACCGAGCAGAAAGTGCTCGTGGACGAGGATTTGGTGCGGTTCATCCGTCATCGCGAAGCCGCCGACCGGATGAACGGCTGGAATGTCCCGCGCAACGGCCGCGGTGGTCCACGACGTGATTTCCGTCCGCTGCCGCGGCACGAGGTGCTGGCCAAGCTGGACGAGGAGGGCCTGCTGCCCGCCATCACGTTCATCTTCAGCCGTGCGGGATGCGACGGTGCGCTCGCGCAATGCCTGCGGTCGCGCCTGGACCTGGGCCGCCCGGACGAGACCGAACAGATCGACGCGATCATCGAGAAGCACACCGGTGACCTGCCCAAGAGCGATCTCGAGATCCTCGGCTACTGGGAGTGGCGCGAAGCGCTGCATCGGGGCCTGGCCGCGCACCACGCCGGGATGCTGCCCGCGTTCCGGCACACCGTCGAGGAACTGTTCGTCAACGGGCTCGTTCGCGCCGTCTTCGCCACCGAGACGCTGGCTCTCGGCATCAACATGCCCGCGCGCACGGTGGTACTGGAGCGGCTGGTCAAGTTCAACGGCGAGTCGCACGCGGAACTCACGCCGGGGGAGTACACCCAGCTGACCGGGCGCGCGGGCCGGCGCGGCATCGACGTGGAGGGCCACGCGGTGGTGTTGTGGCAGCCCGAGGTGGATACCAGCGCGGTCGCGGGCCTGGCCTCGACTCGCACCTATCCGCTGCGCAGCTCGTTCCGGCCGGGCTACAACATGTCGATCAACCTCATCGACCGGATGGGCGCCGACGAGTCGCGTGCGCTGCTGGAGCGGTCGTTCGCACAGTTCCAGGCGGACCGCTCGGTGGTCGGGCTGGTGCGCGGCATCGAGCGCAACGAGGCCACGCTGCGCAAGGTGCGCGATCAGCTCGGCGGCGCCGAAGGCGGGTTCCTGGACTATCTGGCCCTGCGCGAGCGGATCAAGCAGCGGGAACGGCAGCTGACCCAGCAGAACCGCGCCGACCGGCGAGGCGCGGCGGTGGACGCGCTCGGCGCCCTGCGCCGCGGCGACGTGGTGGCGATTCCCTCCGGGCGCCGCGCCGGGCTGGCGGTGATCCTGGAGCCGGACACGACGCCTGGGGATCCGCGTCCGCTGGTGCTCACCGAGGACAAGTGGGCGGGCCGGGTGTCGGTGGCCGACTTCCCGGTGCCCGCCGAGGCGCTCGGACACATGCGGCTGCCACGCCGGGTGGACCACCGCACCGCGCGCACCCGCCGCGACCTGGCCTCGGCGTTGCGCAGCACCGGAATCTCGGTGCCGGGCAGGCCGCGACGCAGCAACCGGTCCGCCGCAGCCGACGACCGGGAACTGGCCACGCTGCGGCGCAGCCTGCGCGCGCATCCGGCGCACACCCGGCCCGACCGCGAGCAGCTGGCCCGGATCGGTGAGCGCTACAACCGGTTGCTGCGCGAAACCGAGTCCATGCGCCAGAAGGTCGCCGCGACCACGAATTCGTTGGCGCGCACCTTCGATCGGATCCTCGGTCTGCTGGAGGAACGCGGATTCGTGCACGACAGCGAGGTGACCGCCGACGGGCGCAGGCTGGCCCGCATCTACACAGAAAGCGACCTGCTGGTCGCCGAATGCCTCCGGGAGGGGCTGTGGCGCGGCCTCGGTCCGGCCGAGCTGGCCGGCGTCGTGTCGATCCTGGTGTACGAATCCCGCCAGGAAGGCGGATATCTCGGCGCGAGCGGACCGACGGCGCCGATCCGGCGAGCCGTCGGCGCGACCATCGGCGTGTGGTCGCAGCTGCGGACCGATGAGGCGCGGCACAAGCTGCCGCCGACCAGGGAACCGGATCTGGGTTTCGTCACCGGTGTCTACAAGTGGGCGCGCGGCGACGGGCTGGCCGAGTCGCTGCTCGCCAGTGGCGATCAGGGCGCACCGCTGGCGGCGGGCGACTTCGTGCGCTGGTGCAGGCAGGTGATCGATCTGCTCGATCAGATCCATAGCACCGCGGACGATCTCGAGGTCGCCGCCACGGCGGCGAAGGCGGTGCGGGCGATCCGGCGCGGTGTCGTTGCGGTCGACGCCGCCTGAGTGGTGTTCGGTGGCGCGCGTGGCGGACACCGCGAACGCCGCCAATGTCAACACGGCGGATTCGATTGTGATTTGATTTCTTTCGCGTACCGACCGTGGCGGAGGAGTCGTGTCATGCGACGAGGCCCACGCGGGGGGCTACCGTGTGTACAACGATGCGAGTGGAGGCAAGCAGATGAGCGGCCCTTACGGACCGAACGAACCCGGGGAGGGACGCAACGATCCCACCCAGCAGTGGGGTGGACAGCAGGCACCCGGCGGGGCGGGTCCCACGCAGCAGTGGGCCGGTCAGCCGCAGACCCCGGCCTCGGCCCAGCCGACCCAGCACTGGGGTGAGCAGCAGCCGCAGCAGCAGTGGGGTCAGCCGCAGCAGCAGTGGGGGCAGCAGCCGCAGCAACCCCAGCAGCCGCAATGGGGTCAGCAGCCCGCCCAGGGGCAGCCGCAATGGGGTCAGCCGCAGCAGCAGGACTGGGGTCAGCAGGGGCAGCAGCAGTGGGGGCAGCCGCAGCAGCAGTGGGGTGCCCCCCCGCAGCAGCCGCCGCCGCAGCAGGGCGGTAAAGGCAAGGGCTTGGTCATCGGCCTGTCCCTGCTCGGCGTCGTCGTTGTCGGTGCGATCGTCGCGCTCGTGCTCCTGCTGACCGCCAAGGATCAACTCGACCAGGCCGCGGTGCAGGACGGCGTGAAGAAGGTGCTGTCGGACTCCTACGGCATTCAGGACGTCAGCGACGTCGCCTGCCCGTCCGGCCAGGAGGTCAAGGTCGACGCCACCTTCTCGTGCGACGTGAAGGTCAGTGGTGAGGCCAAGAAGGTCACCATCAAGATCACCAAGGACGACGGCACCTACGAGGTCGGTCGCCCGAGCTAACTGCTTTCGATCGGCAGCGCCGCGGCGCTGCGTGTTCGCGACTGTGCTGGTTCGGCCGCGACTTCGTCGCGGCGTGTTCGCGGCCCATCTGTGGCTCGCATTCGAGCGACCGCCGCTGGCGACTTCGTCGCGGACGTGTCGGCCACTCGGGCGCGAGCCGGGCCGCGAACGGGCAATGCTCGGTCTCGCTGCGCTCGAAAGCGGGAGTCGGGGCGGTGTGGTTGCGTGGGGTGGTAGCAGCACGACCTGGGTGCGCACCGTGATGCTGGTGGGCGAGTGCGGCTGGCAACTTCGTCGCGGACCTGTCGGTCGCTCGGACGCGGACTCGGTTTGTCTTGCGGCGCCTTCATTCCGGCATGTTCGCGGCCCATCGCATGGTGCGCAGTGGGCTTCTTCGTATCGGGCTCAGGCGGTGCGTGCCCCGAGCGCGGTGATCAACCGAGTCACGGGGCTTTCGGCGTTGTAGGCGGTGGCAAGGGCCCGCAGCCGGTCCGGGTCGGCGGGCTCGGCCGGGAGGACGTCGGAGCGGGAGAGCGCGACGTCGGCGTCGCAGACCACGCGGACCACCGGCGCGGCGGCCTTCAGGTAGTCCTCGGCGGCCCGGAGCCGGGCGCGTGTGCCGTTGGCCAGCTCGGCGCCGGGATCCTCGACGGCCGCACGCAGCGCCTCGAGCGAGCCGAAACGGGAGATCAGCGTGGCCGCGGACTTCTCGCCGATGCCGGCCACCCCGGGTAGGCCATCGGAGGCGTCACCGCGCAGCGTGGCCAGGTCGGCGTAGGCCGGGCCCGCATTCCGCACCGGCACACCGTATTTCGCCGCGACTTCGGCCGGGCCGAACAGTTCCGCCTTGGCCAGCCCGCGTCCGGCGTAGAGCACCCGCACCGGGGGCGTGGGCTCGTCCCGCACGAGCTGCAGCAGATCGCGGTCGCCGCTGACCACGATCACCGCGTCGGTACGCTCCCGGGTGGCCAGGGTGCCGAGGACATCGTCGGCCTCGAGGCCTTCCGCCCCGCCGGTCGCGATGCCGGCCGCGTCGAGCACCTCGAGGATCATCTCGACCTGCGGTGTCAGGGTGTCGGGCACCGTTTCCGCCCCTGGTGCGGCCTCCGGGGACGTGTCCAGCCGGTGCGCCTTGTACGACGGCACCAGCTCCACCCGGTACGCGGGCCGCCAGTCCAGATCGAGGCACACCACCAGCCTGACCGGCGCGTACTTGGTGATCAGCGAGGCCACCATGTCGGTGAAACCGCGCAGCGCGTTCACCGACCGGCCATCGGGCGCGGTGATCTTCTCCGGGATCGCGTGAAAGGCGCGGAACCAGAGACTGGCACCGTCCAACAGCAACAGGGGCCCAGCGGGAGCAGAGGTCACGCGCTGAGGCTACTCGCCCGCACCGACACCACCCGGCGAAGTTCGGCGTTCCTCCGGCAGGTGTGGCGGGTAACGTCGGACGAATGAGCTCGCATACGGATTCCAGGTTCGCGGCGGACGTCTACGGTGCTCGGCTGGAGCGGGCGGTGGAACTGATCCGGGCCGCCCATCTGGATGCCCTGCTGATCACTCCCGGGCCGGACCTGCGCTACCTCATCGGGTCGGCGGCCGAGTCGTTCGAGCGGCTGACCTGCCTGGTGATCCCCGCGGACGGGGCGACCCCGTCGGTGGTGATCCCGAAACTGGAGCTGGCTTCGCTGGACGCCTCGGCGGCAGGCGAATTGGATTTGCAGGTGCTGGACTGGGTCGACGGTAGCGACCCCTATGCCCTGGTGAAGTCCGCGCTACACGTGGGTTCCCGGGTGGCCGTCGCCGATGCCATGCCCGCGCTGCACCTGCTGCCACTGGCCGAATCCTGCACCGGCCTCCCGGTCTCCGCCACCCCGGTGCTGCGCGAACTGCGCATGATCAAAGACCCGGCCGAGGTGGACGCGCTGCGCCGGGCCGGCGCGGCGATCGACCGGGTGCACGCCCGGATGGGGGAGTTCTTGCAGGTCGGGCGCACCGAGGCGGAGGTAGGACGCAGTATCGCGGAGGCGATCGTGGCGGAGGGGCACACCGAGGCGGCATTCGTCATCGTCGGCAGTGGCCCCCATGGCGCCGACCCGCACCACGGGGTCTCGCAGCGGCCCATCGAGTCCGGGGACGTGGTGGTGATCGACATCGGCGGCCCGGTCGAACCCGGCTACTACTCGGACTCGACGCGCACCTACGTGCTGGGCGATCCCGATCCGGAGGTGGCCGCCCGGTACGCCGAACTCGAGCACGCCCAAGCGGCGGCGGTCGCGGCCGTCCGGCCCGGTGTCACGGCCGCCGCCGTGGACGCGGCAGCGCGAAACCCGTTGACCGAGGCCGGTTTCGGTCCCGCCTTCGTGCACCGCACCGGCCACGGCATCGGCCTCTCGGTGCACGAGGAGCCCTACATCGTGGCGGGCAACGACCTAGTCCTGCAGCCGGGCATGGCCTTCAGCGTCGAGCCCGGCATCTACTTCCGCGGCGAGTGGGGCGCGCGCATCGAGGACATCGTCGTCGTCACCGAAGACGGTGGCGAGTCGCTGAACAACCAGCCGCACGGCCTCACGGTGCTGTGACGCACGGTCGCCGCCGTGCCGCTAGGCGGTGGCGCCGTTGCCTTCGGCTTTGCCGTCGGTAGCCGGTGCGGCGAGGGTGCTGCTGGACAGGACGCGCCGGACCTGGATGGCGATCACCACCCGGGTCGGGTTTTCCCTGGGTACCCGGTAGCGGCCCGCGTACCGCTGCACCGCGTCGGCGACACTGTCCTGGTCGTCGAGCACGGTCGCCGGGCCTTCCAGCGTGATCCACCGGACGCCGTCGACCTGGCTGACCGCCGCGTATCCCGAACGGCGCACGTTGCGCACCTTCACCGAGCCGTCATTGGTGATCACACGCGCGATCCCGGCGTCTTGATCCCAGGTGAACCCGACCGCCACCACGTGCGGCGTCCCATCCGCCCGCAACGTCGTCAGCGTGGCGAGATGCCGCTCGGCAACGAACTCGAGAGCGGCGGTCGACAATTCGGCGGTAGTGGTCGGCATCCTCCGACGGTAGCCCCTGCCGGGTACCCGCCACCCGGCAGCCCGACGACTGCGCAACCGCTTCGGCCGGATGCATCGGCTCGTCGGACGGATCGACGTCCTTCGTGACCCGGTCCGCCGTCCGCGGACTCCGGGCAGACGAGATGGACATGCCCTGGGTGCGCCCGCACCGGCGCGGGATCTATCGACAAACATCGTCGGCACGTGCTGTCGACGGGTCACCGGGGTGTTCAGCGGCGCGGCGGACAGGTGACAGACTGGGGCGCATGGGAACGCGTGGGTTGGTCGACGGAGCCGTGCTGCTGCTCGGCGGTCGGAGCGAGATCGGACTGGAGGTCGCCCGGCGTCTGGCACCCGGGCGGACGGTGATTCTCGCGGCGCGGCGCAGCGACGAGCTGGCCGAACAGTGCGCGGAGATCGAGGCTGCCGGTGCGAGCGCTGTGCACACGATCGAGTTCGACGCCGACGACTGCGCGAGCCATCCGGCGCTGCTGGAGAAGGTCGCCGCTGAGCATGGACGGATCGGTATCGCGGTGCTGGCGTTCGGCGTGCTCGGCGATCAGCGGCGTGCCGAGAAAGACCCCGCCCACGCGGCGGCGATCCTGCACACCGACTTCGTCGCGCAGGCCAGTGTCCTCACCGTCCTGGCGAATCTGCTGCGCGCGCAAGGCGAAGGGCAGCTCGTGGTCTTCAGCTCGGTGGCGGGCGTCCGGGTCCGGCGCGCCAACTTTGTCTATGGATCGGCCAAGGCCGGACTCGACGGATTCGTCAGCGGCCTCGCGGACGCGTTGCACGGCAGCGGTGTCCAGCTGCTGCTGGTCCGTCCCGGCTTCGTTATCGGGCGGATGACCGAGGGCATGTCCCCGGCCCCATTCCCCATTACCCCCGCCCAGGTCGCCGACGCCGTGGTCAAGGGCCTGCGCCGAGGCGCGGGCCGGGTCTGGGTGCCCCGGGTCCTGCAGCCGGTGTTCTTCGCGATGCGCCTGCTGCCCCAACCGATCTGGCGCCGGATGCCACGGTGAGAGCCGCAGCGACCCTGGCGTGGACCGGGCCGCCGATCGCGGTGGTCGGGATCGGCGCCGATGGCTGGGACGGTCTCGGTCGGGCCGCCCGCGAAGCCGTCGGCGACGCCGAGATCGTGTTCGGCTCCACGCGACAGCTCGCGCTCGTGCCCGAGGCGGTGACGGCGACGCGGGTCAACTGGCCTTCGCCGTTGCTGCCCGCGCTACCCGAACTGCTCGAGCGGCACAGCGGGGCGCGGCTGTGCGTCCTGGCCAGCGGCGATCCGATGTTCCACGGCATCGGCGTGACGCTGGCCAGGCTGTTCGGCGCGCGGGCGCTGCGGGTCTTGCCGCAGCCGTCGTCCGCATCGCTGGCCTGCGCCCGCCTGGGCTGGTCACTCGCGGAGACGCCGGTGGTGAGCGTGGTGGGGCGGCCGTTGGTGACGGTGCTGCCCGAACTGGCCGACCGCAGGCGGCTGCTGGTGCTCAGCGCCGATGAGCACACGCCGCCGGTGCTTGCGCGGTTGCTGGGGCGGCACGGTTTCGGCGCCTCCGAGCTGACCGTGCTCGAGCAGCTGGGTGGCCCGGCCGAGCGTCTGCACATCGGTGTCGCGAAGCAGTGGGATCGCCCACCCGGCGACCCGCTGAACATCGTCGCGATCAGCTGCGTTGCCGACCCCGGCCAGCCACGGGCCACACGGCTGCCCGGCCTGCCGGACGAGTTGTTCGGCGGCGGCCAGCTGACCAAGCATGAGATCCGCGCGCTGACGCTCGCGGCGCTGGCACCCGCCCCGGGCGAACTGCTGTGGGATGTCGGTGGCGGGTCCGGCAGCATCGCGATCGAATGGTGCCGCGCGCATCCGGCGAACCGTGCCGTCACGTTCGAGCGGCTCGAGCGCCGACGGCTGCAGATCTCCGACAACGCCGCCGCCCTGGGGGTCCCGCACATCGTGATCCGCGGCGGCCTGCGCGCCGAGCTCTCCGGGGACACTGAAATCGCCTCGCCCGACGCGATTTTCGTCGGCGGCGGTCTGACTCAGGATGGCCTGCTCGAGTCATGTTGGGCGCAGCTGCGACAAGGCGGCAGACTCGTCGCGAACGCGGTCACCGCTGAATCCGAATCGCTGCTGCTCAATTGGGCGTCCGTTCAGGGCGGTGCATTGCGGAAGTTCCAGATCTACCGCGGCGAACCGCTGGGAGCCTTCACCGCGTGGCGGCCCCAGCTCCCGGTGGCACAGTGGTCGGTGACGAAAATGCGCGACATCGGGCCGGAACTCCCCACCGATGGGTGAACGCGTTCTCGGTCACGGGGTAGGGTCGGGGCCGAGTTCCGGTCATGATCGGAAATCCGTTCCTGTTGGGGAGATAGATGAAATACAAGAAATTTGCCGCTACCGCATTGTTGGCTGTCGCCGCCACCGGAGTCACCGCCGGTACCGCCTACGCCGCACCCACGCCGCCCGCGGTGCAAGACCAGCCGGCCGCCGAGCCCACGGTCACCGGCGCCGACCAGGGCGTCGGCTACACGCTGAAGCTGGCCGAAGCGGGTAAATCGGTGGTCACCAGCGTGACCGGCGGCGCGTTCAGCGTCGACGCCGACAATCAATCGGTCACCCTGAAGAATTCCGCGGGCGAGACCGTCACCACGATTCCGCTCACCGCGACGGCCAAGGGCCAAGAGGTCCAGATCGCCGCGAACGTCGCCGACGAGGGCAGGCAGCTCACGCTGACGCCGCAGGTCGCCCCGACCGCGAACGCGCCGGTCGCCGCCGAATTCATCGGTGCACAGGAGTGGTTCTTCGCCGAGCTGCAGCGCGCCTCGCTCGGTGCTCTGGTCGGCGGTCTGATCGGCGCCGCCATCGGCATCGTCTTCTTCGGCATCGGCATCCTGCCGGGCGCCGTGCTCGGCGCGCTGATCGGTCTGGCCGTCGCGGGCGGGCCGTCGCTGCTGAACGCGGGTATCGCCTACTTCAGCGGTCAGCCCTGAGAATTCTGATTCTGGGCGGCACCCGGGAAGCCCGGGACCTCGCCCACATCGCTTCCGGCGAGCGAGGATTCGAGATCGTGTCCTCGCTCGCCGGTCGTGTGCGTGCGCCCCGGTTGCCCGAGGGTGAGGTACGGGTCGGTGGCTTCGGTGGCATCGAGGGATTGCGTTCTTGGATCGCGGACAACGACGTGGCCGCTGTCGTGGACGCCACCCATCCATTCGCGGCGGGCATCAGTGCCAACGCCGCCGCGGCCGCGCGTGATCCGGGCGTGCCGATGGTCTGCGTGCGACGGCCCAACTGGCCGGAGCGGCCGGGGGATCGATGGGTACGGGTGCCCGATCTCGCCGCCGCAGCGCAGGCGGCCGCGACGCTCGGCGAGCGTGTGTTCCTGACCATCGGCCGTCAAGGCGTGGACGCCTTCGCGGGACAGCAGCGGCAGTGGTTCCTGATCCGAGCCATTGATCCGCCCGCGGGCCCGTTGCCGCCTCGACACGAAATCTTGCTCGCCCGAGGACCTTTCGAGCTCGAGGACGAATCGCGGCTGATCGCCGAGTACAGGATCGATGTGCTGGTCACCAAGGACAGCGGCGGCGATCAGACCGAAGCGAAGCTGGCCGCCGCCCGCGAGGCCGGAATTCCGGTCGTCCTGGTCGACCGACCGCCCCTGCCGGAGGGCGTGCAGGTCGTGGAAACCGTTGCGCAGGCGATGGATTGGCTACGCGAGAAACGAATCCATCTCGGGCGCAGTTGATCCCTGGCGCGCTCGTATCCGGAAAGAGCCGTCGCGACCCGTTCCGATCAGCGGCCGAGAAGCTCGGGCAGGTGATCGAACCAGTCCAGCACCGCCCGCTCGTAGCGGATCCCGAAATCCAATGTGGCGCGGGCGAAGGCCGACATCGTCTCCGGGTCCTCGGCGAGATACCGCGCCAGCCGTGCCTGATGGATCTCCCGGTTGGCCGCGACGATGCGGTCGAGCCGATCGCGGTCCAGATGCTCGCCGAACGACAGCGTGAGCAGCAGCGGCACCCGGATGGTCTCGCCGCCGGGATCACGGGCCACCCACTCCAGGAAGGCCTCTCGCCCGGCGTCGGTGATGTGATAGGGCGTTCGCTCGCGTGCGCCGGTCTCACCCTTCTCGACCAGTCCAGCGGCGTCCATGGCGGCGAGCTCTCGATAGACCTGACTCTGCGTTATCGTCCAGAAGTCGCCGATGCGGTCTTGCGCCGCCGCCACCAGATCCCACCCCGACATGGGACCTTCGTGCAGAAATCCGAGCAACGACGCCGCCGTGGAGTTCAGCGACTTGCGCGTGGTCGTGGCGTTGGTCAACGACTGCTCCCTTCTGCTGAACATTCCATAGTGGAATGTTACCGGCACGGGCGCGGCTACGCGGTCCCGGCCAACCGGTCGAGCCGGGCGAGCACCTCGGTCATGCCCTGCTCCAGTCGCGCCTGGCCCTGTTCCAGTCGCGTCTGCCCCTGTTCCAACCGGACCTGGCCCTTTTCCAGTACCGTGACCCGTCGGCTGAGTTCGCCGACACGGTCGTGCAGTCCGCTGACGTCCTCGCGCAACTCGCCGACGCTTTCCTGCAGTCCACCGACGTTTTCGCGCAGCTCGCCGACGTCCTCGCGAAGCTCTGTGACAGTGTTCTCGATCTTCTCGACCCGCCGGTCGAGCCGATCGATGCCGTCCAGCGCTTTCCTGGTGAGTCCTGCGAGTTCGCCCAGGACGACGCCCTGTTCGTCGAGTGCTTGCTCGGTCGCGGTGGCCCGTGCCTCCAAGGCTCGCGTGCGCAGCGTCAACTCCGCCAGTGTCGCGGCCAAGTTCCCTCCCATCTCCGGTGCGTCAGGCGATCCTACGCGTTGTCCGCCGCCGCGTCGCGGACCGTCCCATAGCGCCGGGAGGTGTAGACGCGGGTCCCGTAGCCGGTCGCGAACGCGGTCGTGGTCGACGCGCCGATGATCAACAGCGTGCGCATGTCCACCTCGGCGGGGTCGAGATCGCCGAGCGTCACCACGCGCACCGACTCGGCCGGCCCGCCGACGTCACGCCCGACGACGACGGGCGTATCGGGCTTGCGGTGCTCCAGCAGCAGGTCCCGCATCGCGCCGACCTGCCAGGTGCGCTGCGAGGACGCCGGGTTGTAGACCGCGATGGCCATGTCGGCCGCCGCGACGGCGGAAAGGCGTTCTGCCACGACATCCCATGGCTTGAGCCGATCGGAGAGCGAGATCATTGCGTAGTCGTGTCCGAGCGGTGCGCCGACCCGGCTCGCCACCGCGTTGGCCGCGGTGAGTCCGGGAAGCACCCGTACCGGCACCTCGCGCCACTGCGGGTCCGCTGCTTCCTCCAGTACGGCCGCCGCCATCGCGAAAACCCCTGGGTCACCCGAGGATACGACCGCTACCCGCGCGCCCCGCTCGGCCAGATCCAAGGCCATGGCGGCGCGCTCGGACTCCACCCGGTTGTCGCTGGCGTGACGGCGCTGGCCAGGTCGTGGTGGTACCCGGTTCAAGTAGGTGGTGTAGCCGACCAGATCGGTGGCGTCCGCCAGCGCCGCGCGCACTTCGTCGGTGGTCCATTCCGGCGCGCCGGGACCCAGTCCCACGACGACGACCTCGCCGACTCGCCCGGTCGCTGCCCGGGGCATCGGCTGACGGGCAGCTGGATTCGGCTCGGCGTGGGGCAGCGGCGTCGTCGGTTCCGGGCCCGGGACAAGGGTGATGGAGAAGTAGGGGACCTCCGCGTCGTCCACCGCGTCGGCGTGCAGGACGCGTTGCTCGGTGGTGCTGGCGCGCTCGACGTAGTAGGCGCCGGAGAGCCGACCCGAATCCGAAAGTGCCTGGCGGACACCGGGATAGGTGCGGCCCAGTTTCATGATCGCGGCTGCGTCGGTCGCGCGCAGACGCCGGGTGAGTTCGTCCACCGGCATGGTGCCCGGCAGCACCGTGAGCACCTGTTCGCCCTCGACCAGCGGCGTGCCCAATGCGGCCGACGCCGCGCTCACCGAGGTGATACCCGGGATGATCTCGGTCTCGAACCGGTCGGCCAGCCGACGGTGCATGTGCATGTAGGAGCTGTAGAACAGCGGGTCGCCCGCGGCGAGCAACGCGACCGAGCGGCCCGCGGCCAGGTGCGCGGCCAGCCGCTCGGCGGCGTGTTCGTAGAACTCGTCGATCGCGCCTTGGTAGCCGCCGGGATGGTCGGTGGTCTCGGTGGTCACCGGGTAGACGAGGTGCTCCTCGAGTTGACCCTGGCGCATGTACGGCGCGGCGATGCGGCGGGAGATGCTGCGACCGTGGCGCGCACTGTGGAACGCGATGACGTCCGCCGCCTCGATCACCTTGGCCGCCTTGACCGTCACCAGCTCCGGATCGCCGGGGCCGAGTCCGACGCCCCACAGTTTGCCCGGCGCGCTCATTCCTGTTCGCTCGCAATCGCGTTCAGCGCGGATGCGGTGATCGCGCTGCCGCCGCGCCTGCCGCGGACCGTGAGGTACTCGATGCCGCCGGCCGCGATCAGCGCGTCCTTGGATTCGGCGGCTCCGACGAATCCGACGGGAATGCCGAGGACGGCAGCGGGCCTGGGTGCGCCCGCGTCCAGCAGATCGAGCAGATGAAACAGCGCGGTCGGTGCGTTGCCGATTGCGACGACGGCGCCATCGAGGCGGTCGCGCCAGAGTTCGAGCGCGGCAGCGGAGCGGGTGGTGCCCAGAGCCGACGCCAATCCGGGGACGCGCGGATCGGCGAGGGTGCACACCACCTCGTTGTCGGTGGGCAGTCGTTTTCTGGTCACACCGGAGGCGACCATGGTCGCGTCGCACAGAATCGGCGCGCCCGCACGCAGGGCAGCCCGCGCCGCCGCGACGACGCCGGGCGAAAAGGCGATGTCCTCGGCGAGGTCGACTTGCCCGCAGCCGTGGATCATCCGCACCGCCACTTGCGCCACGTCCGGTGGGAACCCGCTCAGATCGGCCTCGGCGCGGATCGTCGCGAACGAGCGACGGTAGATCTCGGCCCCGTCGGTCAGGTAGCTGGCGCGTACGTCGGACATGCGCTCCACCCTATGGGTGCGGGTCCGGACCGGGCGGTCCGGGTTGAGGGGTACAGCACCGCACGATGTCCGGATGACGTTGCCCGCTCAGGTTCGCGGGCGCTCGAGGATCCGCGACATGACGATCGAACTCCGTGTGCGCCCGACGCGCGCGTTCTCCCGGATCCGCTCCACGGTCACCTCGATCTCGGCCATGTCGGTGGCCATCACGTGCACCAGTGCGTCGGCCTCGCCCGCGATGGTCCACACGCCGACCACCTGCGGAATCGGTTCCAGGCTGCGTTTCAATTCGGCGGGGGAGATGTTGTCGCGGTAGTAGACCTCGACATATGCCTCGGTCTTCCAGCCCAGCGCGGCGGGGTTGACCAACGCGGTGAATCCGGTGATCTGCTTGTTCGCGACCAGCCGGTCGACCCGTCGCTTCACCGCGGGCGCGGACAGCCCGACCGCGCTGCCGATCTCCTGGAACGAGGCGCGCGCGTGCTTGAGCAGCTGTTCGAGAATCCGCCGATCGAGGTCGTCCACATCACACTCCTGGTGCCTTCGCGCAATGAACTATCGATTTCTGGCTGAGATTAGCAACAAATCGTTGTTTCTGACGCAATAGTAGTCGACTTACCTTCGTCTCAGCTGAAAGTCCCCGCCGACCTCCGGGAGTTCCGTTGACGTCTGTAGCCACCCTCCGAGTCGAGACCGCGGCCCGTGGTTCGTCGCCGCGCCGGTTCCTCATGTGCCGACCCGATTACTTCGACGTCACCTATTCGATCAACCCCTGGATGAATCCCGCCGAACCGGTCGACCGCGACCTGGCGATCGAACAGTGGGAGACGCTGCGCGCCACCTATGCGGCATACGGGCACATAGTCGAGGTGGTGCCCGGCATCCCGGGCCTGCCCGACATGGTGTTCGCCGCCAATGGTGGTCTGATCGTCGGGGACCGGGCGATGTCGGCCCGCTTCACGCATCCGGAACGCGCTGCCGAAGGTCCCGCCTACCACGAATGGTTCGCCGGGGCCAGGCTGCCGAATCTTGTAGCCGCCGGGGAATTGAACGAAGGGGAAGGTGATTTCCTTCTGGTCGGTGATCGGCTCTTGGCGGGCATGGGTTTCCGCAGTTCGCTTGCGGCGCACGAGGAGGTATCGCGGCACTTCGGTCTGCCCGTGGTGTCCCTGGAACTGGTCGATCCGCGCTTCTATCACCTGGATACGGTGCTGCTTCCGCTGGACGACCGCACCGTCGCCTATTACCCGCCCGCCTTCAGCCCGGCGGCCCGCGCGATTCTCGCCGAGCTCTACCCCGACGCGATCGTGGCCACCGACGCGGACGCGGTGGTACTCGGATTGAACGGTGTCTGCGACGGTGCCAATGTATTCCTCAGCAGCCGCGCTTCCGATCTGAGCGAATCCCTGCGCGAGCGCGGCTACAACCCGGTCGGGATCGAGATGTCCGAACTGCTCAAGGCGGGCGGAGCCGTCAAATGCTGCACCCTCGAGATCCACGGAAGGTGACGCGGCACGCAGGCCCGGCGACGATCAGCCGATGCGGTAACCCTCGTCTGTCGCGACGATATCGGTGACCTGGCCCCGGGGGCGGCCACAGCGGCGGTCGCAGCCGGACCAGTGTTGCCGCCCGGCCACCGAAATATCGGTAGCCGCGATCCGGGGAGGCTCCGAGACCTGCTGCTGCGCAGGTTCTTCCGGGTCGGCATCCCGGTCATCCGCGCCATGCTCGCGAGGGTACGTCGCGGGCAGCACACGGCCCGTGTCGACCGCGTCGGACACATCGGCTCGGACGTCGGTATGCGACTTCGCGCAACCGGGCTGCCCGGCGCAGGCGCTGACCAGCAGCCATGGCGAGTCGGCGTCGAAGATCAAACCCATCGGGGCCAGCACGCGCACGACCTGTTCGGCGGCCCACGCCTCCAGGTCGGCGACCACCAGGCCGCGCCACGGCGTGACGACGATCGGGCGCTCGACCGCGGCGAGGAATTCGGCGGTGCGGGCGGGGAGGCAGCCGAGGCGCACACCGGCGCCGAGGCTGACCAACCCGTCTTCCTGCTCCAGCCAGCCGATCGGAAGGCTCTGCCCCACAGGTAATTCGAGCCGATCTGCGACAGGCGAGAGCCCGAGGAGATCGACCACCCGATCAGCGCCCTGTTCGATGTCGTGCAACCGCCACCGTCCCGCGTCCTCGCCGCGCAGCTCCAGGAATCCGTGCGCCGCGGCCAGCATGACCTCGACCGTGTCGGCCGCCCGGAGTCGGACGCCGCTGTCGCGGCCCGCCAGCAGCAACGCGAACTCCTCCGCGCCGAGCGCGTGCACCCCGATGTCGGCGCCGAGCCCGCTGACATCGCCGCGACCGTCATCGAGGGTGAACAGCACCCGGCCGGGCAACTCGGCCAGCCGTGGCGCGGCGAGCAGGCCGGTGTCCAGCGCAGGGCCCAGCGTGCGCACGTCCGCCAGGCCGCCGACACGTCCGGACAGCGGCGAGGCGATGATGTTGCGCACCCGTTCGTGTGTGTGGCTGGGCAGGAGCCCAACGGCGGCGAGCCGGTCTGTCAACGCCGCCGCGTCGCGTACCTGCCGCAATTGGACGTTGCCGCGCGAGGTGAGTTCGATATTCCCGTCCGCCAGGTCACGGGCAGACTCCGCCAGTGCCTGCAACTGAGCGGAGTTCAGCAGCCCACCGGGCACCCGGATCCGCGCCAGGGGACCGTCGGCCGCCTGGTGCAGCCGCAGCACACCTGGACAGGAATCGGGACCACCTCGTGTCATAGCTGGTCCAGCCTACGGACCCGTCAGCACGACACCGCCGGCGCGTCCACCCGAGGAGCGTCGAAGCACTCGCTGCGGTGAGCCGTCCGGGAGACCGGTCACTTGGTGATGGAGTCCATCCAGTCGATCACGGCGGACCGGTACTCGGCGGTGTTGCGTGCGAGATTGACCGAGTGGCCGCTACCGGGCAGCACGAAGGTGCGCAGTCGTGCGGCCGGGCCGAAGAACGGCGCTTCGGCGGCAAGCAGCGTCTCGGCATTCGCGCAGACCGCGTAACCGGGTCCGCAGGACAATCGGTCCGAGCTGCCGTTGACGATCAGGACCGGGGCGCTGATGAAGTTGGTCATCGGCGGGAGAGTGGAGGTCAGCCCGTCGGGATATTCCGTCGGCGAGAAGACCTCCTTGGTCGCCTCGTCGACCGCGAGAACCTCGGGGTCGGCCGTCTCGGGCGCGAAGAAATTGCGTGCGCGGGTTCCGGGCCGCGTGGCGAGGTAGCCGGGATCGTATCCGCGCCCGGCGAACTGGGGATCTTCGGCGGCTGGATGATAGGTCGCGATCACGCCGAGGACTTCGGAAACGTTGAGGGCGTGGGAGAACCCGGTGAGCAAGACACCGTCGACATCCTGGTAGGTGCTCGCCTCCATGACGCCGATACCGGAGCTGAGCGAGTGGCCACCGGTGACGACCTTGCCGAACGGCGGCGCGCCCGCCAGTCCCCGGCGCAGGGCCTGGACGATGTCGTGCAAGGCGCGTGCGGACACCGACGCCGTCAGCTGCGTGCTGGGCGGCCTGCTGCTCGCGCCGTTACCGAGCCGATCGACCACGAGTGTCGCGTAACCCGCGGCGTTCATCGCGCGCCGGAAGTTGTAAGTCTCCGGGGCGTAGGGGAAATCCCAGTACGTGTGGTTGTAGTTGGAACCCGCGATCAGCACCATGACCGTGTCGGTCGGCTGCGCTGTGGGAACGCATAACGTACCCGCCATCACCCCGAGCGGCACCGGAATGGACACCGATTCACAGCGATCCGGCGGCGTATCCTCCGCGTGGGCCACGCCTGGTGTGAGGCAGAGGACCATTGTCGCAGCGGAAGCGAGGATCGACCGTACCGAGATTCGCACGCGACGCAGGCTATGCGCCAACCATGTCACGCGCAATACCCGACCTCTGTCCAGCAGCTGTCCGTAACGCTCACTGCACCAATACCTTTCATCTGTCATGGTGACAGGTTCGACAGAGGTCGCTGCCTCGCATCGAACCATCGCCCGCAGAGAGTGGTTCTCTGGTATTCCATCGCGGCGGTCGAGTAGGCGGCCGTTGTGTGTCGAGGTATCCGGCGAACGCCACTACCGCACATAATGGTCCGTGGCTATCGCGGAGTAGAGCCGCATGAGTGTCCCGGCCCAGCCCGGGACGACCCGGTGAACTGAGGAGCGCGGGAACGTGGGTTCGATGGTGCAAGGGGCGGGCACGCGGGCGGTGCACTTCGTCGGAAGTTTTCCGGCCGAGAGCACGGATGTCGCGATGCGAGCGATGCTCGATGGCGCGGGTCCGCGGTTGCGTACCCTGCCCACGGGGGAGACTCGGCGTTACGAGTTCTACATCCAGCCGATCATCGAGGATTTGGTTTCCCAAGGCGCATTGGAGGTGCGAAAGCCCGGCGGCTGGCAGTCGAGCAGGCACCGCACGATCCATCGGGCCGCGCGCGGGACCGAATTGTGCGGCGACGTCATGGATCTCGGGTACCTCAGGGAGGCCGAGGAGGCGTGGCCGACATTCCGGAAGCTGCGCGAGGATCGGCAGTTGCCCGATCTCGCCTTGCAGATCGGCATGCCGACCGATTTCACGCTCACGTTCATCGCCTTGGGGGCATCCGGGATCCGGCCGCACCGGCAAGCATTCATCGACGCCACCGTGCGCGACATCACCGCGATTCGCGAGTTGGCCGGTGACGACGTCGTCGTGCAACTCGAGGCCACCGCGGAACTGGTGCTGCTGGCCAAGGCGCAGCCGTTCCACCGCCAGGTGGACCGGATGCTGGGATTGGGCCGCGGCATCGCCGCGCTGGCCGCGGCAGCCCCTGCGGGAACCCGATTCGGGGTACACCTGTGCCTGGGCAGTCTGCGCAACAAAGCCCGCGGGAGGCTGCGCGACGTGCGGCCGTTCGTGGATCTGGCCAATTCCGTCGTCCGGCACTGGCCGCACGGACGCGTCCTGGAATACCTGCACGGACCCTTCGCGGGAGGCGACAGACCGCCCTCGTCGAAGAGCGAATTCTATGCGCCGCTCGCTGACCTGTCCCTCTGCGAAGGCACCGATTTCTATGCCGGATTGGTGCACGATATTCCCAGCGAGGAACAACAATTGGAGACATTGGCGGCTATCGAGCACGCACTTGGACGCCCTGTCGACGGGGTCGCCAGCGCATGTGGACTCGGCCGCCGTCCCCGTCCGGTCGCCGATGTGCTCATGGCGCGGGCCGATGCGCTGGCGGCGGCACCGCACAACTGAGTCTGCTCCTTCGTTCACGTTGGTGTCGGAGGGCTTCTCCTGGAAGGCAATTGAGTAGCGGATTCGGTGCCTCATGGGAGACCTCTGACGGCCAATTGTGTGCGCTCCGCTGCCGCTACCTCTGATTGTCCAGCGTGGCAGTGCTCCTGCGTTGTTCCCGAGCGTGTGATCCACCGGCGCACGCCGAGCGTCGTGTTGGCGACGAATGGCCAGAAGGCCGGCACCACAGCATCTTTCGAGCAGTACGCGCACGCTACAGTGGCGCGGCGCCGACATCGGCTTCCTCACGACAGAGCGCGTCACCTGCAGGTGACAATTTGTTACGATTTGGTCAAGGTTATCGGAGAGGTACGGTGTCGAGCATGGAGCGAGCACCGCGTGGCGTCGATCCGACCACGCCGAACTCCGCTCGGGTGTACGACTATCTGCTCGGCGGCAAGGACAACTACGAGGTGGACCGGGCGGTCGCCCGTCGCATGCTCTCGATCGCGCCCGACACCAAGACCTTGGCCTGGTTCAGCCGCCAATTCCTGGTGAACGCAGTCCAGTTGGCGGCCGAGGCGGGCATTCGGCAGTTCATCGATCTCGGTGCGGGCATCCCGACCTCGCCCAATGTCCACGAGGTCGCGCGCAAGACCGATCCGTCGGCGCGGGCGGTGTACGTCGACTTCGACCCGGTCGTGTACGCGCACTGCAATGCTCTGCTGGCCGCTTCGGACGGCGTGGCGGCGATGCTGGGCGATGTCCGCCGTCCGGACGACATCCTGGACCGGTTGGCATCCGGGAAGCTGATCGACTTCGACGAGCCGGTCGCGATCACGCTGGTCGGCGTTCTGCACTTCGTGATGGACGACGAACACCCCGCCGAGATCGTCGCCCGATTCCGCGACGCGATCGCCCCGGGAAGCTATCTGGCCTTCACGCACGGCTCCGACAGCAGCGATCCGGATTTCATCAATCAGTCCTCGGCGGACACCGCCAAGTCCTCGGCGCAGGTGAGGTATCGATCCGCGGCGCAGGTCGCCTCGTTCTTCGACGGCTTCGACATGCTCGATCCCGGCGTGGTGCCCCTGCAACAGTGGCTCGACGACGACCTGCCCGCCACGCGGCTGGTGCTCCTGGGCGGGGTAGTCCGCAAAGCGTGACGCGCGCGCGACACCTAGCTGCCCGGGCTAGTGCGACCGGCGGCTGGCCGGTGCGGCACAACCACATGCCGGCGAACCCGCTCCGGGCGGCAGGTAGCATCGGCGTGCTCGGCGGACGACGAGGAAACCGGTGAAAATCCGGTGCGGTCGCGCCACTGTAGAAAGCCAGACCCTCTCCGGCGAGCAGCGAACCCCCGATGGGCGCGTCACCCGAGGAAGGCTGCCACCGTGATTGTGCTGTTGTCCACGTCCGACACCGATCTGCTGAGCGCGCGCGCCAGCGGCGCCGACTACCGGTGGGGCAATCCGGCCCGCCTGCTGGCCGACGACCTACCCGGTTTGCTCGACGGCGCCGATCTGGTGATCGTGCGCATCCTCGGCGGCAAGCGGGCGTGGGAGGACGGGCTGGAGGTGCTGCGCGCGAGCGGCGTACCGCTGGTCGCGCTCGGTGGCGAGCTCGCGCCCGATGCCGAGCTGATGGAATGCTCCACCGTGCCGGGCGGCGTCGCGGCCGACGCCCACAACTACCTCGCCGCCGGCGGCCCGGAGAACCTGCGCCAGCTGCACAACTTCCTGTCCGACACCGTGCTGCTCACCGGGCACGGCTTCGAGCCACCGATCCAGCTGCCCAGCTGGGGCGAACTGGACCGGGTCGCGGCGCCGGTCGACGGCCCGACCGTCGCGGTGATCTACTACCGTGCCCAGCACCTCGCGGGCAACACCGCCTACGTCGACGCACTGTGCACCGCCATCGAACAGGCGGGCGCGCGTCCGTTGCCGCTGTTCTGCGCGTCGCTGCGCACCGCGGAACCCGAGCTGCTCGCCACCCTGCGCCGGGCCGACGCGCTAGTGGTGACGGTGCTGGCCGCGGGGGGCACCAAACCGGCGACCGCCTCCGCCGGCGGCGAGGACGAAGCATGGGACGTCGGTGCGCTCGCCGACCTGGACGTCCCCATCCTGCAAGGCCTGTGCCTGACCACCGGCCGCGCCCAATGGGAGGCCAACGACGACGGCCTGTCCCCGCTGGACGTCGCGACCCAGGTCGCGGTGCCGGAGTTCGACGGCCGGATCATCACGGTGCCGTTCTCGTTCAAGGAATTCGACGCCGACGGGCTGTCCACCTACGTCCCCGATGCCGAGCGCGCCGCCCGGGTCGCCGGCATCGCGACCCGCTACGCCCGGCTGCGCCACATCCCCGCCGCGCGCAAGCGCGTCGCGGTCATGCTGTCGGCCTACCCGACCAAGCATGCCCGCATCGGCAACGCCGTCGGCCTGGACACCCCGGCCAGTGCGATCCGCCTGCTCACCGAGATGCGCGCCGCCGGTTATGACCTCGGCGCGCCCGGCGAGGTCCCCGGCTTGGACGAGCGCGATGGCGACACCCTCATCCACGCCCTGATCGCTGCGGGCGGCCAGGATCCGGACTGGCTGACCTCCGAGCAGTTGGCGGGCAACCCGATCCGCATCAGCGCCACGACCTACGCCGCATGGTTCGACAGCCTGCCCGCCGACCTGCGTGCGGCCGTCGTCGAAGCGTGGGGCCCGCCGCCCGGCGAACTCTACGTCGACCGCTCGTCCGATCCCGGCGGCGAGATCGTCATCGCCGCATTGCGCTTCGGCAACGTGGTGCTGATGGTGCAGCCGCCGCGCGGCTTCGGCGACAACCCCGTCGCGATCTACCACGATCCCGACCTGCCACCCAGCCATCACTACCTGGCCGCGTACCGGTGGCTCAGCGCTCCAGAGGGATTCGGCGCCGACGCGATGGTGCACCTGGGCAAGCATGGAAACCTGGAGTGGCTGCCGGGCAAGACGCTCGGCATGTCGGCCTCCTGCGGCACCGATGCGGCGCTCGGCGACCTGCCGCTGATCTATCCGTTCCTGGTGAACGACCCGGGTGAGGGCACCCAGGCCAAGCGGCGCGCGCACGCCACCCTGGTCGATCACCTGATCCCCCCGATGGCCCGCGCCGAAAGCTACGGGGACATCTCGCGGCTGGAGCAGCTGCTCGACGAGCACGCCAACATCTCCGCACTCGACCCGGCCAAGCTGCCCGCCATCCGCCAGCAGATCTGGACGCTGATGCGCGCCGCCAAGATGGACCACGACCTCGGCCTCGCCGAGCGCCCGGACGAGGATTCCTTCGACGACATGCTGCTGCACGTCGACGGCTGGCTGTGCGAGATCAAGGACGTCCAGATCCGCGACGGCCTGCACGTGCTCGGCCAGGCGCCGACGGGGGAGGGCGAGCTCGACCTGGTGCTGGCCATGCTCCGCGCGCGCCAGCTGTGGGGCGGTGAGCGCACCGTGCCCGGCCTGCGCGAAGCACTCGGGCTCGACGAGTCGGGCAGCGAGGCGCGCGAGCGCGTCGACGCGGTGGAGAGCAGCGCCCGCGCACTCGTCGCGGGATTGCAGGCAGCGAACTGGTCGCCGGACGCGGTCGACGGCATCACCGACAATCCCGAGGTCCGGCGGGTGCTGCGGTTCGCGGCCACCGAGGTGGTGCCGCGCCTGCGACAGACCTGCGTCGAGGTCGACCGGGTGCTGCACGCGCTCGACGGGGGGTTCATCCCGGCGGGCCCGAGCGGCTCGCCGTTACGCGGCCTGATCAACGTCTTGCCGACCGGACGCAACTTCTACTCGGTCGACCCCAAGGCCGTGCCGTCGCGGCTGGCCTGGGAGACCGGCCAGGCCATGGCGGAGTCCCTGCTGGACCGGTACCGGGCCGACCACGGCGAGTACCCACGGTCGGTCGGCCTCTCGATCTGGGGCACCTCCGCCATGCGCACCTCGGGTGACGACATCGCCGAAGTCCTTGCGCTGCTGGGTGTCCGGCCGGTCTGGGATGAGGCCAGCCGCCGGGTCAGCACGCTCGAGGTGATCTCGCTCGAGGAACTCGGCCGTCCCCGCATCGATGTCACCGTGCGCATCAGCGGATTCTTCCGCGACGCCTTCCCTCATGTACTGGCCTTGCTGGATGACGCGGTCGGCCTGGTCGCAGGTTTGGACGAACCGGGCGAAGCGAACTACGTGCGCGCGCACGCCGAAGCGGATCTGGCCGAGCACGGCGACCGGCGACGCGCCACCACCCGCATCTTCGGCTCCAAGCCGGGCACTTACGGCGCGGGTCTGCTGCAGCTGATCGACTCGAAGAGCTGGCGCACCGACGACGACCTCGCCGAGGTGTACACCACCTGGGGCGGCTACGCCTACGGCCGGGATCTGGACGGCGCGCCCGCCGCGGCGGACATGCGTGGGGCGTACCGCCGAATCGCGGTGGCCGCGAAGAACACCGACACCCGCGAACACGACATCGCCGACTCCGACGACTATTTCCAGTTCCACGGCGGTATGGTCGCCACGGTTCGCGCGCTGACCGGCAAGAACCCGGAGGCCTACATCGGTGACAGCACCCGGCCCGACGCGGTGCGCACCCGGACGCTGTCGGAGGAGACCTCGCGGGTGTTCCGGGCCCGCGTGGTGAACCCGCGGTGGTTGGAGGCCATGCGCAGGCACGGGTACAAGGGCGCGTTCGAGATGGCGGCGACCGTCGACTACTTGTTCGGCTACGACGCCACGACCAATGTCGTGGCGGACTGGATGTACGAGAAGCTCACGGAGAGCTACGTATTCGACGATGTGAACCGCAAGTTCATGGAGCAGTCCAACCCGTGGGCCCTGCACGGCATTGCCGAGCGGCTGCTGGAGGCGGCGGAACGGAAACTCTGGGAGCATCCCGAACCGGACACGCTCGACCGGCTGCGCCAGGTCTACCTGGAGACCGAAGGAGAACTGGAGTAGCGGGGTGCCGCCATCCCATGATCGCTCGGTGTGCCGCGAAATACCCGACTTAGCAAGACATTTCGGGCATCGAACGCGTTCCGGAAATAGTCATGCGGAATGCCTATAATTGATAGCATTTCACGGCTGTACCCAGGTAACGACAGATCGAATCTGCTGAGGATGGGATGGCTCATGAAGCTCAGAAAAGTGGTTGCGACCACGCTGCTGACCATTGCCGCCACCGGCGTCACGGCGGCGACCGCGTACGGCCAGGCCGAAGTATCCGACCCCGCGATCAGCGGCGTCGACCACGGTGTCGCCTACACCGCTACGGTCGCGCCGGACCGGTCGAGTGCGACGGTCACGCTCGCTTCCGGCGCGTTCGCCTTGACGCCGGACGGTATTACGGTACTGGCGCCGGACGGCGCGGTGGTCGCGTCGGTGCCGACGACCCTGCAGACCGTGATGGGCCAGCACGTCCGGGTGTCGCCGGAAATCGACGAGTCCGCGACGACCTTGACGTTGACACCGGTCGGAGCCGCCATGCCGGCGCCGGGCGCGCTGCGGTTCATCGGTGACCCGCAGAGCACGCTGGGGGGCTTGGCGATCGGCTGCGCCATCGGGGCGGCGGTCGGTCTCATCTTCTTCATCGTCGGGGTCTTCCCCGGTTGCGTGGTCGGTGGCCTCATCGGTGCCGCCGCCGGCGCAAGTCGCCCGATCTGAGCAAGAGTTTCCGCATCGGCCGCGCTCGGCATCCAATTGCCGGGCGCGGCCGATGGCCTGTCGCGCGAATCACGTTGGTCCGGGCGCTATCCCTGTCCCGCCGCGCGCTGAAATCGTGCCGCGGTGGCGACGAGGTGCTCGGCGAGCGCGGGGGCGTCCAAGACTTCGAAGTCGGCGTCGGCGAGGCCGAGGTACAACGTCAGTAGCTGCGGCGAATCCGAACCGACATGCACAACACAGTGCCCTGGACCGTCCGGCTCGACTTCCACCGTCGCGGGC
Organism: Nocardia amamiensis NBRC 102102; assembly: GCF_001612745.1. Lineage (GTDB taxonomy): Bacteria > Actinomycetota > Actinomycetes > Mycobacteriales > Mycobacteriaceae > Nocardia > Nocardia amamiensis. Next base: position 41,661 of record NZ_BDBA01000083.1, read on the forward strand.
AGGCGCGCCCGGATCGCCTGCGCAGGCGCGGCCATGCGCACACGGGCGCGATAGCGCCACGTAGCCGCGTCGACCCCGCGCTGCACCCGCTCGGCGATCTCCTGCTCGGTTACGGCGCGCGGGGTGAACCGAGGACCGTTCGGAATCTTCGGCGTGATCCGGTCGACTCGGAAGGTGCGCCAGTCGTCGCGCGCGACGTCCCAGGCGACCAGATACCAGCGACCTCGCAAGTGCACCATCCGGTGCGGCTCCACATCCCGCTGGGACGAGGTCCCCGAATGGTTTTCGTAGTCGAAGCGCAATCGTTCGCTCGCCCGGATCGCGCCGGCGACCGCGGTGAGCACCGCCGCCTCCACGGTCGGCTCTCCGCGACCGGGCACATGCACGGTGGCGGAAGTCAGCGTCTCGACCCGGTGCCGCAATCGTGCGGGCAGTACCTGCTGCAGCTTCGCCAGCGCTCGCACCGAAGTCTCCTCGATGCCGGTGACCGCGCCATTGGCGGCGGTGACCAGCCCCACCGCCACCGCGACCGCTTCCTCGTCATCGAGCAGCAGCGGCGGCAGCGCCGACCCGGCGCCGAGCCGGTACCCGCCCGCCACACCGGGCGTGGCGTGCACCGGGTACCCGAGCGTCCGCAACCGCTCGATGTCGGTGCGCACCGTTCTGGTGGAGACGCCGAGCCGCTCGGCCAGCGCGGGCCCGGTCCAGTCGCGGCGCATCTGCAAGAGCGACAGCAGCCGCAACAGCCGCGCGGAGGTTTCCAGCATTCCTCGATCATGTCAGCTATCGCGGCAGTATTCGTTCCGCGATAGGGCCGCAAGCTAGCCGGTCTGTGTCATGCACGGCTCGACGGCGAAGTCGAGGCCGAAGTTGTTCAAGGTCACCGGCAGCGGCGCGTCCGGGTTCGGCCGCGGTGTGGAGCGCAGCCGGAAGTCCGCGGCGGTCAACAGGTGCGCGAGCAGCGTGCTCGTGACGAAGAGGACCAGGTTGCGGCCAGGGCAGTCGGCCGGGCCCGCGCTGAACGGCACGAGCTGCGGGTACTGCTCGGCGCGGCCGTCGAGCCAGATATCCGGGACGAAGGCGTCGGCGAAGGGCAGCAGCTCGGCGTCCCGGTGGAAGGCCGCGACCGCGATCATCAGCGCGGCGCCCGCCGCGATGGTGAAACGTTCTTCGCCGTCCCGCCATTGCGTGTCGGCGGTGATGTCGCGCAGCAACATGGGCGTGGTCGGCCACAACCGCACCGACTCGAGCACGCAGGCACGGAGATAGGCGCGCACGTCGACGCGCTCGGGATCGATGGCATCGTCGAGCGCGCGGGCATTGTGCTCCGGATGGGTGCTGAGCACCGCCAGCGCGCGGCTGAGCGCGATACCCGCGGCGTCGAAGGCGAATAGCCAGTGCGGAATCTGCCCGACCGGATCGACGGCGCCGCCCGCGGGGACCGCGGCAAGCGCCCCGGCGAGACTGTCGGGTGCGGCGGACTCCACATGCCGGTAGAGGCGATTGGTGAACTGGTCACGCTGCCTGCGATGGGCCGGAGCCAGGAACGACCAATTGCCCGCCGAGCGCAATCGGGCGAGTTCGTCGGTGAGTACGGTGTCGTCGCGTCCCCGTTCGCCGAGCACGATTCGCCGGACGAGCCGCCACCACTGGAGGGTGAAGTGCCGCGCGTCCATGTGCCCACGATGCAGCGCCGACACGATCATCTCCTGCGCCTCCTCCGCGATCGCCCCCGCGAAGGGCCCGGCGAGACGATGCAGCGGCTCGCCGCTGTCGAGCGCGGCCTCGTTCAACACTCGGCGCTGCGCGCGGATCGGACCGTCGGACAGCAGGACGCCGTGCGGCTGGAACTGCCGCAGTGCGGCGCGCTTCTCCCGATTGGCGGGGTGAAAGGGAGTCGGCGCGTCGGCGAGCACCCGGCCGACGTCGGCCGGGTCGAGAATCACCACGATCCGCCGTCCCGGCACCACCAATTCGACCGGGCCCGCGCCGAATTCGCGGCGTAGCTGCCGCACGCGCTCGATCGCCCTGGCATCGGCCCCCGTGCGTTCCAGTAAGCCCAGCACCGGCCGTCGTCGGGCGATCACTCCGGACGCCACCGAGGCGAATCCGAGATCCGCCAATGCCGCCACCGCGGGCACCCCCACCAGTCGGTGTTCGCGGTTTTCTGCCATCCGGCCTCCTCCCGACGTGCTCGAGTCGACACGATGCCGACGTCCGGTCAGGTACCCGAGAATGCGTGGCTGAAACCGCAGGCGCGTGTGTGCGGCGCCGACGCGGCGCCGTGAAGCTCAGTTCGGGGACGGGGTATCCCGGTCACCGGATCGCCGCGATCAGCTGCCCGCGTTGGCGATTCGGTCGAGCCATTCCCGCATGAGACCGCGTTCGGGGTCGGTCAAGGCGTCGGTCTGCGGCAGCACCGCTCGGAGCGTGACGGCTGCGGCGACGGGTCCGGAAGTCGCGGCGGCCGGGGCGTCCGTGGTGATCGCGGCGATGATCGCCTCGCGGGCGGTTCTGGACAGTTCCGGATCGCGGTCGGGCTCGGGGGTGGCGATCAAGGTGAGTGTCGTCCCGGACCCGGCCGCATGGATCAAGGCAACGGCGCGATCCTCGGGCACACGTAGCCGGCCGGCGGCGGCGATGCGCCGGATGCGCTCGGCGAGCACCTCGAAGGCGGCGCGCGCGGCCGGTGCGGCTCCTTCCGGGCGGGGCCTGCTGTACATCAGCGTGTACAGCGCCGGGTCGGCCAGGCCGAGTCCGACGTGCAGATCCCACCCGGCGCGGAGATCGTCGACCGGATCCTCGGCGGGTTCGACGGTGGACTTGCCGGCCAAGTAGGCGGTGAAGCCGTGTGTGACAACGGCGTCGAGCAGGCCCTGTTTGTCGCCGAACAGCCGATAGATGGTGGGCGGCTGGACTCCCGCCGCAGCGCTCACCGCACGCGTCGAGACCGCGTCCGGTCCGCCTTCGCTCAGCAGCCGGGCCGCCGCCTCGACGATGCGTTCGCGGTGTGCCTCGGCGGATGCACCCTCACTGCCGTCCATGATTCCAATGATAACGAGAAGGTGTTATCGACGTTTGTTTACGATGGTACGGTGAAATCGTTATCACTGGAAACATAGGAGATCTCCATGGTCATCGTCACCGGAGCCAATGGGAAGCTCGGCAGGGCAGCAACCGAGCACTTGCTGAAGCGCGTCCCCGCAGCGCAGATCGGCGTCAGCGTGCGTGACCCCGAAAGGGCGCGCGCTCTGGAAGAACGGGGTTTACGGGTCCGTCGTGGCGATTTCGCCGAACCCGCCGGACTCGCGCACGCCTTCGAGGGCGCGTCGAAAGTTCTCGTGGTGTCGACCGACAGCACGGGTGAGGCAGCGGTGCGCCATCGCCGCGCGGCCATCGAGGCGGCGGTAGCCGCCGGAGCCGAGCGCGTCGTCTACACCAGCCACATGGGCGCGAACCGGTCGTCTCCATTCCCGCCGATGCCGGCCCATGCCGCCACCGAGGCCGTGCTGCGGGACTGCGGCATTGCCTTCACCGCGCTGCGCAACGGCTTCTACGCCGCGTCGGCGGCCATGCTGCTGGAAACGGCCGTGCACACGGGGGAGCTGATCGCGCCGGAGGACGGGCCGGTCGCGTGGACCGCGCACGCGGACCTCGCCGAAGCGGCGGCGCTGGCGCTCACCGAGGACGAGTTCGACGGCATAACTCCCGCACTCACCGGCTCCGAGGCGATCGACATGACGGGCATCGCGGCGATCGGCGCGCGGCTTACGGGGCGTCCCATCCGCCGGGTCGTCGTCGCCGAGACCGAGTATCGTGCGAGCCTGCTCGCCCGCGGCTTGCCGGAGTCGGCGGCCGATCTGCTCCTCGGGATGTTCGCCGCGAGCCGGATGGGTCATTTCGCGTCGACCAACGCCACCCTCGCGCGCTTGCTCGACAGGCCGCCCGTGCCTTTGGCGGACACCCTGCGGGCGACGCTCACACCCCTTGGGTGACGTCGAGCCGGATAGGGATCACGCGTTCACGGCCGCGCCGCGTTCGACGGCTACTGGGTTGCCGCATTGTCGAGGGCGGCGTGGCGTGGCCAGGGACGTATCTCTTCCAGTTGCGCGGCCACGCCGAGAAGCGTGGATTCGCCGCCCGGTGCCGCGGCGAGCTGGATGCCGATGGGTAGTCCATCGTCCGAGTTGCCGGCGGGGATGGACATCGCCGGATAGCGGACGGTATTGAACGGCGGTGTGAAGGGGATGAATCGCGGCACCCGGAGCACGGTTTGCGCAAGCCCTTGTCCGGCGAAGGTGCCGATCGGGACGGGAGGGGTCGCCAGGGTCGGGGTCACCAGGAGATCGTATTCGGTGAACCAGGCCGCGAATCGGGCGGACTGCCGGGGCGGAGGAGCATCGGGGACACGGCGCAGGCGGGTGATCATCCGTCCGGTGCGCGCCACCTTGCGGGTGAGGGGTTCGAGTAGCTCCCAGCTCAGATCGGTGGTGTCCTCGGCGACACCGGCGAAGTAGCGTGCGAGGAATCCGAGCGTGTCCTGCGGACGCCAGGGCGGCGGCGCTTCGGTGACGGTGTGGCCCGCTGCGCGGAGCGCTTCCGCCGCGGCGTGCAGCACGGTGCGGACCTGGGGCGCCACGGACGCTCCGAGGACCGGCGGCTGCGCGGTCATGCCGATCCGCAGCGACCGCGGCGGCGGTGCGGGGTCCCGGTATTCGTGGACGGCGGCGAGCACGTCGAGTAGCAGCGCGGCGTCGGCGACGGTGGTGGCGAGCGGCCCGAAGGTGGAGATCCCGAGCCAGTTCGTGCCCAGTTCCGGGGGACGCGGGACTACGCCGTCACCGGGTTTCAGGCCGATCAGTCCACAGCAGGACGACGGTATCCGGATCGACCCGCCGCCATCGGACCCGACCGCGAGCGCGGCCATTCCGCTGCTGACGGCAGCGGCGCCGCCGCCGGTCGACCCGCCTGGAGTGTGCTCGAGCTGCCACGGATTGCGGGTGCTGCCGTGCGCGGTGCTTTCGGTGACCGGCCACTGGCACAGCTCCGGCACGTTGGTCTTGCCGATCAGGAGGGCCCCCGCTGCGCGTAATCGGCGAACCAGTTCACTGTCGGCTTCGGCCGGGGTCTGGCGCGTCGCGCGGGAACCGTTGCCGGTCACGCATCCGGCGAGGTCGAGATTGTCCTTGACCGCGACTGGAACCCCGGCCAAAGGGAGTTCCCGGAGGTCGTCGCGGGTGGCCAAGGCGCGGGCTTCCGCGCGGACCTCATCGACCCGGACGATCCGGAAAGCGTTGATCCGGGCGTCGATTGCCGCGATCCGGGACAGATGCGCGTCGACCACCTCGAGCGGGGACACGTCGCCGGTCCGGACCGCGGAAGCTATCTCGATCGCCGAAGCGCCCGCCCATCCCATCGCACTCTCCTCGATCCATCCGCGCCGGTGACCGGCACCGCCCAACGGCTGAGCGCGATGCGCTCGCAATGGCCGAACCGGCCGAGCGCGGTACCGAATAGCCGCTCCCGATTACATCGCGGTCCACGGTAATGGTCGACCGATAACGGCGACAATGACCACACGCGCCCTTTCCCGCGGCCGGGAACGGGTGCGGGGGAGTTCGACACATGAATCCGGGCGGGAACCCGCGCATTGGCAACTGATTCCGGGAGCAGTCGCGACCGATCGAGACCCGAGTCCCACCCGAATGAACACCGCATTCGCCACGAGCCCGCCGAGGACGTCGATCAGCACGCCGAGTGGTTGTCGAGCTTCTTCATCGCCGCCACCGCAGGATCCGCCACACGAGTATCGCGACGCCTGCCGCGATGAGGACCGCTGGTAACGGCGGCGGGCGCAACCTTCCGGCCGCGTGCCTGCCACGCGCGAGCCTCGGTGCGGGCGTCGCCGCCGCAATCCGGTGGGCGAGATCCGCGGCGCCTGTCTTGGCGTGCTCGGCTTTGTCCGAGACCGCGTGCGCAGCTTCGGACACCGCGTGCTGCGTCGCCTCGACAGCGTCGCGCGCCTTTCCCTTGCTCCATGAGGCGTCGTCGAGCTTGTGACCGAGTTCTTCGACCGCCTTGTCGAGTTCCTTCCTGGCGGTGTCGCGGGCGCGTCGCAGCGCCGCGGCGCCATCGCCGTGCGCCCCGGTGGGCGATCGGCTGCCGCTCATCCTCTCCTCATCTCCTATCCGTGATCACCCAGTATCCCGAGCACCGCAGCGGCAACTTCCGGCAACACTGCGGTAGCAGGCCAACGGCGACGCCACCAGCCGCGCCACGCGGCCGAACCGGTTGTCTTTCTGTCGCATCTCCATTCGGGCGAGCCGGATTTCCTCGCATGCGACGCCGCTGCCGCGCCGACGATCTCAACCGCGGCCGAGCGCCTTCTCCAGCTGACCCTTGGTCATCGTGGAGCGGCCCTTGATATTGCGTTTCTTCGCCTCGTTGTACAGCTGGTCCCTGGTCGGGCCCTTGGGCCCGCTGCGCCCGGAGCGCTGGCCGCCACGCTGCTGCGGGGACTTGTCGCGGATCGAAGTCCGGCTCGCGGTCTTGGTCTTCCCCTCCTGCGCCCGGTTCTTGTTCACGGTGCGTGCGGCGATCTCCTTCGCACGCTTCGTGCTCGCGCCCCGGTCCTTCGCCGAGTCCTTGACGTGCTCGTACTGTCGCTCTTCCTTTGCGGTCCATTCCTTGGGCATGTCACACCTCCTGCATGGCGACTACCCGGGTGCAGGTATTCCAATCGGACGCATCCGCGCTTGCGTTTTCGACGCTGCGGCGGTGCCGGCCTCCCCGCGACACGAGATGCGGCGCCGGATGATCCGCGGGCTCCACGATGACGCAGTGCTACCCGGCGAAAGCGTTGGGCTGCAGTCGTGCTCGCGCTAGCCGACGTAGTCGCCGAGCAGCGGCACCGCCTCGACCGGATGCCGCGCCCGCACACCCTTGCCGACGGTGTCGAAGTGCCAGACACCGTCGGTGCGCCGGACTCGGCCCAGCACCAAGCCGGTGTGGTCGCCGCCGCCGGTCAGGTCGTAGCGGGCGATCTGCGTACCCGCCACGCTGTCGATCACCCGGCAGTAGGCATTGTCGATCTGCTCGAAGGTCTGCCCGGTGTAACAGGTGACGAGGAACAGCACCGTCGTGACCTCGGAGGTAATCCGGGTGAGGTCGACGGTGATGACCTCGCCGTCGCCGTCGCCGTCGCCCTCGCCGGTGATGCTGTCGCCGTGCAGCCGCACCGAGCCGTCCGTCGAGCTGAGTCGCTCGTGATAGACGACGTCGATGAGCTGGTCCGCGGCGAACAACAGCGCGGCGGCGTTGAGATCGATGTCCTTCCGCCGGTTGAACCAGCGCGAGGGCGTGGCCGGGTCCCAGCCGAGCCCTATGGTGACGTGGTCGAGCCGGGTGTCGCGCTCGTCGTGCGGCCTCGTGGACATCCGTGTTCCCCTCTGCGTTGGCGACCGGGTCGCAGCGATCTCCGTACTCCGGCGTAGGAGCGGACATACGGGCTACTGAAGCCCGCGACACTCACCTGCACGCCGGACAGTGACGCATGATCGGCGCAGCAGCCTACCCGAATCAGGGCGAATATCGGGCGGAATCCAATCCATGAGGCGGTGCGCCGCGAAGTCAAGGCATGCGGGTTGGCATAAAGCAGCAGAGCCGACGCCATGGCGGGAGACCCCGCGCCCGCGGTTCGTCGTCACCGGCGTACCGGGTTCGCGAGGTAGCCGCAAAGGCGCGACCGGGTTCGGTCGCCGCGAAGGGCTACGATGGGCCCGCCCGGTCCGTGCGGAGGATCGGCCACCGGACCGCCGAATCGGCTTCGCGGCCGCCGCAGATTCGACCGGCGGCAGCGGATGTTCTTCTCCGGGGCCGGATGCTCGGCCGTTATCCGGTTCGCGCCGTCGGTGTGGTCGCCGTGGCGCCCCATGCCCGGGTGCGTATCCGGCCCGCAGTCGAACGACGCCGGGCCGGCCTGGCAGGTGGCGGGTCATGACCGAGACCGCACAGTCTCGCACCGACCTGCTCGACCTGGCCTACCCGTACGCGATGGACGCGGTGGCCGAGATCGAGCGAAGGCACATCGAAAGCCGGGTGGCGAAGACCGATTCCGATACCGCAGCGGCATTCGCCGGCACAGTACACCGGGTGCGCGAGACAGTGGCGGTACTGAGTGCCGTCGACGCGGTGAATCCGCCGCCGACGTTGGAGTCGAAGATCCTGCGAGCGATCGACGACTCGCGCCGGAACATGCGATCCGGGCGACGCGGTGCCCGGTCGGTGTCCAGCGGCCTGCCGCGAGCGGCTCGGCTGGCCGTCGCCGTCGCCGTGATCATCGGTGCCGGCGCGGGAGCCGTGGTGGCCGCGGAGCGGATCGCCGGACATCGTCCTGCCCCGGTTACCGCTGAACAGGTTCTGCGGCAACCGGATTCGCGGTCTCGCGTGGTCGGGTTCACGGTCGGGGGCACCCTGACGGTGAGCATGTCGGACCGGCTGCGTGCCGTCGCGGTGACATTCGACGCGGTGCCGGCGCCGCCTCCCGGACGGGCCTATCAGCTGTGGGTGATGTCGTCCACGGGTGCGGTGCGCTCGGCGGGTGTGCTGACCACGGTGCCGCAGGCGGGGGTGTCGACCCGGTTCGATCCGGCGGACGTCTTCGTTGTCACGATCGAACCCGCGAGCGGGTCGCCGCGCCCCACATCACCGCACCTGGCGGCGATCGCCCTCGGCTGAGCGGTACACCGATCCGTACCGGGTCACGTTCCCGCGTGCACGACCCGCACTCAGGGCTGGTCGCACCCTTCGAGGGTCGCGCGAGCCACCTCTTCGACGACGTCATCGACCTCACCACGCTCCCGCAACGCGGTCAGTTGCCGGAGCGCACCGTTGCCACGGCCGAGCAGGCGAGCGAATGCCTCGTCGACGAACTCGCGGTCGCCCGCCTCCTCGAGCGCGGGGGCCGCGTAGTCGATCAGGCGGCGCAGCAGCGTGCGGATGGGCGCCACCTCGCCGTCGTGCGGGTCGACACCGTCTCCGACCAGTCCCGAACGCGCCGCCTTCCAGTACGCCGCTCGCAGTACCTCGGCGGGCACCGCGGGCGCGGCATGACCGTCGGCCAGGGACTTTCGCGCCATGACGACGATCGCGCGCACCAGCGCGGCCAACAGCGCGGACTCCTCGACGGTCGCGGGTATGTCGCTCACCCGGATCTCGACGGTGGGGAAGGAGACCGACGGGCGGACATCCCAGTAGACCATCTGCTTGTCCAGGATGCTGCCGCTGTTGAGCATCATCGCGACCATCGCCTCGTAGTCGCGTGCAGACTCGAAGTACGGCGGCGGTCCGGCGCTGGGCCAGCGTCGCCACAGGATGCTGCGCCAACTGGCGAATCCGGTCTCGGTGCCGCGGTAGATCGCCGAGTTCGCCGTCATCGCCAGCAGTTGCGGCAACCACGGCCGCAGATAGTTGCTCACTTGGATCGCGGTCTCGGAATCGGGGATGCCGATGTGCACGTGGCAGCCCGACAGTCCCTGCTCGTGCGCGAGCAGGCCGAAGTTCTCCTCGATGCGCTGATAGCGCGGTGTCTGCGTGACCGGGAATTCGTGCGGCACGGTCGGCGGAATGCCCACCGCCAGCAGGCGCGCGTCGTTCTCCTCGGCGCACGAGGAGATACCGCGCCGTAGCTCCCGGAGCTGCCGGTGCAGCGCGGCGATATCGGTGTGGACCGCGGTGCTGGCCTCCACCTGGCAACGAGTCAGCTCGAGTTGCAGGTCGATGCCGATGTCCTCGGCCGTGCGCGCCACCTCGACGTTGCGTGCCAGCGGCGCGCCGGTACGCGGATCGACCAGCAAGAACTCCTCTTCCACACCGACGGTCGCGCGGCCATCGTCCATGTGAATGGCATACCCCGGGTCAGGATGCCTAGTCGCTGGATCGGCGCGAAGTTGCCGCGCCGTCGCTCGCCGCGCCCGCCTCGACCACGGTTTGAACGGCGTCGATGCGGAAACTGCCGACGAAGGGGGCTGCACCAATACCAGGGAGATATCGCATGTTTCGGATCGTTCTACGTCTCGTCGTGACAGCCGGCTGCGCAATGGCGGTCGCCGGGACCGGTGCCGGGCTCGCCGCCGCGGGACCAACGCTGTCGGCGGACACCCAGGAAGAAGGCACCATCGCGGTGAGCAGCCAACCGGCGTCGGAGAGCTGGACCTGCGCGCTGGTCGGCTCGGGCGAACAAGCCGGTTTGCGAGCGGATGTCGCGCGCAACGGGGAGAGCCGCGGCGGGTTCGCGGCGGGCAGTACCGTCACCGCCGCCTGCGTCGGACCGCAGTGGCCGATGGTGGCGCTGACCACCGGAGTCACCTCGCTCGACGACGCGGACTGACCTCTCCGGCCCGCCTCCCACGGCCGGTGCTGCGGAAACCTCACGCAGCAGTGCGGGCTCGATAGTCTCGCTCGCATGCGGATCGTCGTCCTCGGCTCGGGCATTTCGGGTCTTTCCACCGCCGCGGAACTGCTCCGGGCCCGGCATGAGGTGACCATCGTCAGCGCCACTCCGATCACCGCGACCACGTCCTTTCTCGCCGCGGCGGTGTGGTTTCCCACCGCTGCGGGTCCGGCCGACCGGGTCCGGGCGTGGAGCGACACCACGTTCGCGCACTTGGCCGCGCTGGCCGCCGCGGGCGCGCCCGGCGTGCGGATGTGCGAGTCGACGGCGCTCTATCGGAACGAACCCGCGGTTCCGGCCTGGTCACGGTCGGTGCGCTCGTTCCGGGCCGCCGACCAGGGCGAATTGCCACCCGGATACGGCTTCGGTTTCCGTTTCGCGGTTCCCCTGGTGGAGATGCCGACCTACCTGCCGTTCCTGAGCGCTCAGGTGGACGCGGCAGGCGCGCGACGCGTGCGGCGCACCGTCCACCGGCTCGCCGACCTCGCCGACCTTTCCCCCGACGTCGTGGTGAACTGTGCGGGTCTGCGCGCCGCCGAGCTCGTCGGTGACCCGGACGTGTACCCGATCCGCGGCCAGATCGTGCGGGTGACGAACCCGGGGCTTTCGGTGTCGATCCGGGACGAGGCCCATCCACTCGGACGTGCCTACGTCCATCCCCGGGACGCCGACTGCGTTCTCGGCGGTTCGCTGGAACCGGGCGAATGGGACACCACGCCCGACCCCGAGCTCACCCGGTCGATCCTGCGGCGTTGCCGCGATCTGGCACCCGCGCTCGCCGAGAGCCAGGTGTTGGAAACCCTGGTCGGACTGCGCCCTGGCCGCGCCGAAGTCCGCCTCGAACTCGACACTGCCGCGCTGCCGGGCATACCCGTCGTGCACAACTACGGCCACGGCGGTTCCGGCATCACCATCGGATACGGCTGCGCACTGGAGAGCGCGGCTTTGGTCGCCGCACTGTGACCGGCGCTGCTCAGCAGTTCCGACTCGGGCCGAGCTGAGTCGACATGTGACGGGGCGAAGAAGGGGAAGATTCAGTTGGCGTAGCTGCGCGCCACCACCGAGTTCAGCGCTTCCAGGAATTCGCTGATCATGCCGGGCTCCAGCCGGTCACGCCGGGCCCGGCGTTCCGGCGACTCGGTCGCGGGTACGGCGAGGCCCGCGTCGACACCGTCGCGCAGGACGGCGTGCACCGCTTCGATCGGGATACCGGCCTGGGCGCATCGGCTGGCGGCGTGCTCGAACCTGCCGAGGGCGAGACCGCCCGCGGCTTCGGCCGCGTCGACCAGGACGAGGGCCAGTTCCAGACCCATTTTGATCAGCGCGTCGGGCCCACGATCGAAGCGCGCAGGCGCCCCGGCCGTGTGCCGATCTTCTCCGTGCGGGCCGATGGTCATGGCCCTCCCTCCGCGCGACGACCCTGCCGGCACCGACGTTACGGCGGGGATCGAGAGATTTCGACCGCGCGAATGTGTGTTGTGAGCCTTCACAAGCGCGGGCGGCTCGGTTTCGGGTGGTATCCCCAACCCGGGGCGCGCCTCTCGGAAGGCCGAACCGGTCAAGTTACCGTGGGTTACTTTCCGCGATCGGGGAGGGAAGGAGTCACGATGTCCATCACCGATTCGGCAGGTCCGGATTTGACGCTCTCGGGCCGCCCGGCCAGTTCTTCGCTGCGGGATGTGCGGAATCTGTCGCGCAAAATGGTCGGCCACTTCATCGAGACCGTCGCGCACTGCCGGACGCTACCCGGCGAGGCGCTCAACGGTGACATCACCAACATCACCCGCCTGTGCCTGGAACTGGCCGTCAGCATGCTCGACGGCGGCGACATCCCCGAGCGGACAATGCTGCTGCGGACCGCTGCGGCCGGCTGGGCGCGCGAGGGCATCCCGATCGACACCATCCATCACGCCGTGCACGAGGGATTCAAGCTCGGCTTCGACCTGATCGTCGCCAACGCGACCGCCGCGGATTTCGACAGCCTCAAGGACATCAGCCGCCGCCTGATGGAAATCCTGGACACCATCACATCGACCGTCTCGCGGGCCTACGTCACCGAGCTGCGTGCCGTGGTCGGCGAACACCACACCGCCGCCCATACGCTCGCCTCCGCCCTGCTCGGCGGGCACCCCACCTTCACCATGGCGCGCGAATGCGGCATTCCGATCGCCGATTCGTATGCCGTTCTCGCTGTTGCCATCCCGGCGCATCCCGAGGAGAGAAATCCGCGACTCGACGGCGCGGTGGTGGCGCGGCGAAAGCTGCGCCGTGTGCAATCGGAGCTCGCCACCCGCTGCGGCGACACGGTGCTGTCGCTGCTGAGCGTCGACGGTGGCACGATTCTGCTGCCGTCCGCGTCACCGGAGGACAAAGCTCTCGACGAGCTGGTGGAGTGCCTCGGCGGCGCCGCGCAGGTCCCGGTCGTTGCCACGGTGATCGCTGCGACGCCGGCCGAGGTGCCCACGGCCGCCGATCGCGCGCACGAACTGCTCGACATGGTGCAGCGGCTGCGCTGGACGCGCGGGCTGTTCCGCTTCGACGACCTGGCACTGGAGTACCAGCTCACCCGACCCGGCCCTGGACTGGAAACGCTGCGGACACTCCTCGATCCGCTCGACGAGCACCCCGAGCTCCTCGAAACGCTGAAGCGTCATATCGGCACCAACCTGAACCGCCAGCGCACCGCACGGTCGTTGCACATCCACACCAACACCGTCGACTACCGGCTCAAACGCATCGGCCAGCTCACCGGGTTCGACCCCGCCCAAGCCTCCGGGGTGTGGTACCTGCGCGCGGCGCTCGTCGCGCGCAGCTATCGGGATTCCGAGGCGGAGCCGCCTGCCGTTGGTGCCCGCGCTGGAGAGCCGGGCATCTCGTCGTAGACGTAAGGCGCGGTGTCGCTACCGATCGTCCGCACGGAGCAGTGCGTGGACGGAATCCGGTGTCCATCGGCGATCGGCGCCTGGGCGGGTGGCGAGGTAACCCGCGGTCGTCCGAATGGACCAGCCGTGGGAGGCGCGTAGCCCGGCCGCCAGGTACCGCAAGTAGGCGGCGGCGGGCGGGTTGCCCGGAACATCGCGATAGCGCCAGGGCGCGGTAAAACTCAGCACGGGGTGACGGTCGTAGGTGCCCGCGCAGACCAGCGTCTCGTACCGGCCGGGACCGAGAGTGGTGGTGCCCCGAGCGATCACCTCGCTGAAGTCGAGGTCCATGCCGGGAGAGCGGTACATCTCCTGGGCCACGATGTCGGAGAACTGCGCGGCGGTGAGCAGGTGGGCGTGCACGGCGATCTCGCCGGGGCAGCCAGGGTCGTAGAAAGCGCGGCCGCCGGTCCAGGTCAGCGATTCGGTGGCGAAATACAGCAGGCCGGGCAGCAGCAGGGGAATCGAGCGCAGCGGATCGGCGTGGTCGCGGCAGCCGGGCAGCGTGAGCGCTCCACCATCGGGACTTCCGCCGCGCAGATAGGTGCGCAGCCTGATCAGGCTCATGTTCGAGCCGTAGGCCGCGTACCAGATCAGATCCGGATCCCGGGCGCGCCGATCTGTGTGCGCGGTTGCCTCTGCCGCCGCGGGGCTGGCGGCGATGTCTGTGCACCACGCCGTCATGACACCCATTCTGGGCGCTTCTCGCCGCCGTGCCCACCGGCGAGCCGCCGCGAGCCCGTCTGTGCGGTCTCAGAGGTGTGACGCCGGGTAGGTGGTGCCGTGCAGAAGTCGGCGCTCAGGCTGGTTTCTCGACTGGAGACACCATCAGGCGCTTCCCCACGATGCTCTCGCGAGGCGCGGCGAGCAGGTCCGCCAGAGCGAAGAAGGCCATCGCCGCCGCCGAGCCGGGCTCGGCCAGCACCATCGGCGTCCCGCGATCACCCGTAGCGCACACATCGGGGTCGAACGGGATCTTGCCGAGCAGTGGGCAGTCGGTTCCGAGGATTTCGGTAAGCCTGCGGCTGACCATGGCCCCGCCGCCGGACCCGAACAGGGGGATGCGCGCCCCGCCGGGATCCTGGTACCACGACATGTTCTCGATGACGCCGATCACGCGCTGTTCGGTCTTGGCGGCCACCGCGCCCGCCCGCTCGGCGATGCGCGCGGCGGTCTGCTGCGGCGTGGTGACGACCAGCAGTTCCGCGGTCGGCAGCAACTGGGCCAGGGAGATCGCGATGTCACCGGTGCCGGGCGGCAGGTCGACCAGCAGCACGTCGAGCTCGCCCCAGTAGACATCCGCGAGAAACTGCCGCAACGCCCGATGCAACATCGGTCCACGCCAGACGACCGGTTCGTTCCCGGGCAGGAACATGCCCACCGACATCAGCCGCACGCCGCACGCGGTGGGCGGCATCATCATGCGATCCACCTGGGTCGGGCCCGAGACGCAGCCCAGCATGGCGGGAATCGAATGGCCGTGGATGTCCGCGTCGAGAATGCCGATCCGCAGACCGCGCTGGGCCATCGCGACCGCCAGATTGACTGTGACACTGGACTTCCCGACTCCGCCCTTGCCGGAGGCGACGCAGAGCACCCTGGTGCGTGAACCGGGTTCGGCGAAGGGGATCTCGTCGTCGCCGCGGATCTGCTTGCGCAACGCCGCGCGCTGCTCGCCGGACATGACCCCGAACTCCACGGTGACCGCGGCGATGTCCGGCAGGGCGAGCACGGCCGCGCGGACGTCCTGCAGAATTCTGTCTCGCATGGGGCAGGTGGACACCGTGAGCAGTATCTCGACGGTCACCTGCCGCGCCTCGTCGATGGCGATGCCGGAGACCATGTTCAGTTCGGTGATCGGACGGTGGATCTCGGGGTCTTCGACCCGGGCGAGTGCGGTACGGATCCGTTCCATTGTCGTGGACGTATTCGTCATGGCTAGACCAACTTTCGTAGCTGGGCCGGAGTCGTGTCAGTGCAGGCTCACGCGCAGCATGTCCTCGCGTTCGACGACCTTGACGCGTTCGCGGCCTTCGGGTTCGCCGAGGGAGCGTTCGTGGGCGTCGAGGCGGTACCAACCGGCCCAGGTGGTGAACGGGATGCCCTTGGCTTCGAGGAACTCGGTGACGGCCTCGGGCTCGGGCCGCGCGGCCGGGGTGAAGCCGGGGCGTCGTCGAGCAGGCAGGCGATGGTCTCGTTGGCGTCGCCCTTGGTGTGGCCGATCAGGCCGACCGGGCCGCGTTTGATCCAGCCGGTCACGTAGGTGGCGGGCAGGTAGCGTGCCGCACCGGACGCGGTGTTGTCGACCAGGACCCGCCCGGCCTCGTTGGGCACGGTCCCGGACCGGTCGTCGAAGGGCAGATCATCCACGCTCGTAGACAGGTAGCCGACCGCGCGGTACACCGCCTGCACATCCCAATCCCGGTACACCCCGGTGTGTTTCACGTTGCCGGTGCCATCGAGCTGGGTGCGTTCGGTGCGCAGGCCGACGACCTTGCCGTTCTCGCCCAGGATCTCGTGCGGCGATTCGAAGAAGTGCAAGAAAAGTTTGTGCGGCCGGTTGCCCGCGTCCCGGATGGCCCACTGCTCGAGGGTGTTGGCGACCATGTCGACCTGCTTGGAATGCCGGCGCGCGGCTTCGGAGCCTTCGTCGTAGTCGATGTCCTCGGGATCGACGATGACCTCGATGGTCGGGGAGTGGTCGAGTTCGCGCAGTTCCAGCGGGGTGAACTTGGCCTGGGCGGGGCCGCGGCGGCCGAAGACGTGCACCTCGACGGCCTTGTTGGCCTTCAATCCCTGGTAGACGTTCGGCGGGATCTCCGTGGGCAGCAGTTCGTCCCCGGTCTTGGCCAGTACGCGGGCCACGTCCAGGGCGACGTTGCCGACGCCGAGGACGGCGACCTTCTGCGCGTCCAGCGGCCAGCTGCGCGGCACGTCGGGGTGCCC
>NZ_BDBA01000084.1 GCF_001612745.1 Nocardia amamiensis NBRC 102102
CTTGATCCAGCCGGTCACGTAGGTGGCCGGCAGGTAGCGGTCGGCGCCGTCGGCGTTCTCGTCGGCGATCACGCGGCCGGCTTCGTTGGGCACGGTGCCGGCCTGGTCGTCGAAAGGCAGGCTGCTGATGTTCTGCGACAGGTAGCCCACGGCGCGGTACACCGCTTGCACATCCCAGTCCCGGAACACGCCGGTGCCCTTGACGTTGCCGGTGCCGTCGAGCTGGGTGCGTTCGGTGCGCAGCCCAACGACCTTGCCGTCCTCGCCGAGCACCTCGGCGGGGGACTCGAAGAAGTGCAGGAACAGCTTGTGCGGCCGGTTGCCCGCGTCCCGGATGGCCCACTGCTCGAGGGTGTTGGCGACCATGTCGACCTGCTTGGAATGCCGGCGCGCGGCTTCGGAGCCTTCGTCGTAGTCGATGTCCTCGGGATCGACGATGACCTCGATGGTCGGGGAGTGGTCGAGTTCGCGCAGTTCCAGCGGGGTGAACTTGGCCTGGGCGGGGCCGCGGCGGCCGAAGACGTGCACCTCGACGGCCTTGTTGGCCTTCAATCCCTGGTAGACGTTCGGCGGGATCTCCGTGGGCAGCAGCTCGTCGCCGGTCTTGGCCAGTACGCGGGCCACGTCCAGGGCGACGTTGCCGACGCCGAGGACGGCGACCTTCTGCGCGTCCAGCGGCCAGCTGCGCGGCACGTCGGGGTGACC
>NZ_BDBA01000085.1 GCF_001612745.1 Nocardia amamiensis NBRC 102102
CCCCATCAGGCCCGCGCCGCCGAACGGCATGGCGTCGACCGCGGCGAGCTGCACCGAGAAGTAGATCCCGGCCCCAGGTGGGCCGACCCAACCCCAACCCGCTTTGAGGGAGGAAACACCATGTCCGACAACATTTTCCCCGACCGGGCCGCCGAACTGGCGGCGATCGGTGACGAAGTTGCCCAGCTGCACGCGGCCGGGCGGATCGATGCCGGTCTCGCCGACTACGTCACCTCGGTCGCGTCCGGCGCCACCGATGAACAGCCGCGGTTGGGTGTGCCCGCCGGCCACGGCCAGAAGATGGCCTATCTGCTGGCATCGGCGGCGCTGCGCCAAGCAGACGAGCAGGCATTCGAGCTCGATCAGGCCGCCGCCGATGCCGCCATGGGTAACTCAGATGCCCAAGTCGACATCGACAGCGCGCGGGCAATGGCCGAAGCCCAGCTCACCCGGTTCAGTTGGGCCTCCGGGCGCGAATCGGCGATGGAGGTCCTGACCGCCGCGATCGTGTGGGCGGCGGATCCCGAACTGGCGGAGGTGGCCGCGCGCCGGGTGGATGAGCTGACCGGCCACTACCGGGGAGCTTTCGGTGTGGTCATCGACGTCGACGAGAACGACGTCAGTATCGACCCGGATTTCGACGCCGAGACCTGGCAGCGTTTCAGCGAGGCCAGCGTGGTGTTCGACCGCCAGGCCGCTGCCGTCGACGTCTTGGCGGCGCGGGCGTTGGATGGGCGGGTGATGGACGCGGTGATGGCTTGGCACGGCGAGCCACCTACCCCGGAAACCGCCGGAATGTATCTCGCCACCGAGAAGGCCCGACGCGCCCAGCTTTCGGCCGCTCTCGCCGACGCCGGAGCGTCGAACACCGTCCAGGCCGGGGTGGAGCATGTGGTCGACTACCTGCGCGGTGACACCAGCGGTACCGATCTGAGCAACACCCCGATCCTGGTCAACCCCGCCCACGAGGTGCGTGGCCGCGTCTGCGAGCTGCTGGAGCGATTCGCCGAACGCGGCGATAGCTTCGGCGCGATCATCTCCCGCGAGGTCGACGTGATGACCTCCGACGACCAACTGACGGTGCGCGAGGTCGGGTTCGCTATCCGCGACGGCCACGACGACGTGGATATGGATCCGTGGCCGGACTGGATCGACCGCGACAACCTCACCGACCGCATCCGCGACTTCGCCCGCGACGCCCGCGAGGTGGCCGCCTACGCCGACGACGCCACGACCGAGACCGGGCTCCAGCTCGACGACGACATTCAGGCCATGCTCGCCGACATGGGCCGCGACCGCGTCGTCATCGCCGCGATGCTCACCAAAGAGGGTTTACACCCGGCGGAGAAGGCTGCGCTCACCGCGCTGGTCGCGGACATCGACCTCGGCCGCGTCGACGACCGCAACCTGCCGGAGCTGCTGTTGTGCGACGAACGCAGCAAGCGCCGCGTCGACCTGGCCCGCCACGGCCACGCCGCCCACGAAATCAGCGTCCGCACCGCCGACGCGGTCACCCAGCTCATCGGCCCTGGCGTGGACATGTCACTGCGCACCGATCCCGGATGGGCGTTGGACGCGGTGCGCAACGACATCGACGCCCTGGCCCGCGGCGGGCTCACCCCCGCGCAGCTCGCCGACAGCCGCCGCAACTTCGACGAAAACATGAACCTTCTCGGCCGGGCATTGCGCGCCGCCGAAGTCGATACACCGACCCGGGTGAAGATCCGCGCCGCGGTCGACCAGGGCGTGCACGCCGCCGGGAAGCACGGCAAGACCCGCGCCGGACGCGAGCAGCACTGGCGCGAGCGGCTGTACTCGGCCACCCCGGCGAGTCAGCGCCAGCACGACCCTGACACGCGGCCGCTGCCCGCGGCGTCACGGCCGGCGCTCGACCGCGAGCAGGCCAACGCGATGCGGCTGACCGCCCTCGCCCAAGCCCACCCCTGCGGAACAGCCACCACACCAGCCCAGGCGCCGACCGGTCGCCGCACCGCCCCCGGCACGGGCGTGGAGCTGGGCCGCAAACGCGAGCAGGGAGCACGGTCGTGACCCGCCGCCAGCTGCCCCCGTTGAGTCCCGTCACCGGCGCCACCGTGCTGGTACCCGCCGCTGCCGCCACCCGCAGGGAAGGACAACCGATGACCCCCACGACCGCCACCGTGCTCCCGGACTGGGAACACCTGCTGGATCTCGGCATCCGCGCCGCCGAGATCCTCGGACCCGGCACCGACCCGCTGGAGGCGACAATCACCCAGCTGGACAGCGGGTTTCGCCGCCCGCAGGTGTTCGACGTCGCGTTCATGCGGCAATGGCTCGGCATCGACGCCCGCACAGCCTGCACCACGCTGCGGGTCGGTTTGCGGTTCGCCCGGATCCCGGAAACCCAGACCGAAGCCTTGCAGCTGCTCGGACCGGGATGCCGCGACCGCGGCGAGGAGCATTTCGTGAAGATCGCCAACGCGACCCGCGAGATCGGCCGGACCGGGTTGTGGGAGGCCGCTACCTGCTGCGACTGCGGGCACCCGCTGCTGCGCTACGTCAGCTTGCCCTCGGGTGAGGACGTGCGCTGGTCGTTCTTTCCCGACCTGCTGTAACCGTTCATCCGAGTAAGCCAAGAGGCCCCGCCACGGCGGGGCCTCTTCTTGTTGGTCAACACTCTGCCCAGGGATCAGGCGCAGGTAGTGGGTGTGCGGACCCACAGCTACTTCTTTCCGCTGCCCTTCTCGCCGGACTTCGCCACGCTCGACTGAGCGCGGGTGAGTCAGTGATTTCGGTGGTGGTGAGGTGGTGGAGTTTCCGCCGCGTTTCCGCTGTTCGACGCGTTCCGCTCGACGTGTTGGCATCGCCCATGCCATGGGGGACTTCAGGGGTACCTTCCAGAAGGCGCTCGCGCACTTTCCACGAGGGGATCAGCGCTGTGGGCAACGGCGAAGCAACTCTTCTCAACCATCTTCCGAGGTTTCCGAACCTCTGATGAATCATTCGTCCCCACCCTGAGCCGGGTTTCAGATCGAAGCCCCCAGTCCCCGACAGAGCAGAAGGGCCCCAGAGCGGTGGGGCCCTTCGTCGTGTAGCGGGTCAGGCTGAGCGGCGATGCCGGCGGGCGAGCAGCGCCAGGATCTCGTCTCGGCTGATGGTGTCGTCGGCGGCGGCCTCGGCGGTCACCCATTCGGAGACCAGCTCGGCGACGCTGGCGTCGGCGGCCTCGGCGCGGTCGATGAGCCGCTGCTCGATCGACAGCGGGATGCGCAGCTGCACGGTGAGGGTGACGATCAGCTCGCCGGGCTGCTCCGGCCGCTCCACCTCCACAGGTGCGGCGTCCGGGCCGGGCCGGAAGTCGTCGATGCTCCAGTCCTCGCCGAAGGCGTCGACGAGCTCGCGGTACACCGCGTCGGCGGCGTCATCCCTCGTATGGCTCATCTGCCTCAGCCTCCCACTTCTCGAACGCGGCCAGATCCGCACCGGCCAGCTCACCGGCCGCGACCACCAGCGACTCGAATGCAGCCACTTGCTTGACCGCGACCACCACGGGCCTGCCTGATGCGGTTCGTGCTGCTATCAGTGTGACCTGGATCGGGCCGCCCGTCGATGGACGCGGCCACCGTCGGCGCGCCGTGAGCACCTGGTCGACTTCCTCGCGGGTCACACCCCGCAAATGCGATTCTGCCCAGTCAGGCAGCCAGTAGGGCATGGTGGGGCACCCTACGCCCACCCCCCGACACGTCGCAGTCCGATCGATGCCCCCGCGAGGTCCAGAAATCGGCCCTGCACCGAGCAACCGACCGGGGAAGAATCGAAGAGTGGTCCGCCGGTCCCGGCCCCGGCCGCGCCGCTGCGCGAGTTGCCGGGCCCCGTTGCCCCGCGACGCCAACCCCAGACGCCGCTACTGCTCGGCGGCCTGCGTCGCCCGCCCGTACCGTTCCCGCAAGAAGTTCGGCCGGACGTACGCGATGATGCTGACCGCCGCGCAGCGCACCTTCGACGATCCCGATATGCCGGAGGTCGGGATCATCTGCCCGGGGTGCGGTTGGCGAATCTATCCCGGAGCCAACCGGCTGCGCGCCGATGCACGGCACTGCAGTCCGACATGTCGGCAGCGCGACTACCGGCAGCGGCACGGCGCCACCCCGGACCCACGCAAGCGAGGGGGTCGCCGGGCACGGCGATAACTCTGACGGGTAACCGTAACGATGTCACGGCTGTCGTCATGATCAATAACGACCCCTGAACCGCGAATCAGCCCGAAATGGCTCAGCGCGACTTTCCGCGCCCTGTAACGGTCGCGAGCAGCGGGAATACACCGCGCAGGGGCGCTTGACATCCCCGCCCGCAGTGGCAGGCTCCCTGGGTGAGGCCGGGGTCTGAAGCGTCGAGTTCGGGCACTGGCCGAAACGCCGCGGGCTCGGTCGTCCCTCCAGGTGCCGGGCCTGCGGTGTCGCGAACCGCCCCCACCCGGGGTGGGGCGGGTACCTGTAACACCTCGAGACACGCGTGAGTCGCGGTTGCAGGCACCCTGACCAGCGGGACTCTATGATCTGCCGCTGTCGCGGGCAGGCTCCGCTCGTGACAGCACAGAGGATGGCTACACGCCCAGGAGCCCGCCCGGCACCTCACTCACCAGGCGGGCCCCCTGGGTGCATCCGCCTGTCTGCCTGCACCAAACCGACTGTCCAGCATGGGTTTTCGCGAATAAATCGGAGTGACTTGGATCAAAATGGTTGGTGGGCAACGGTATTCATGATCAAATAGTTTCCGCCATGCCCGAGTCCTCACACACCTGGGTGTGGTGCACCACAGGATGGCAGCGGCCCCGACCCCGTTTCGCCCGAACAGGGGTCGGGGCCGCTCCCTGCGCCGGATCGCCATCCGGTCACCCACCGCCTGTGTTGCGGCGTCGGTCGTGTTCGGAACAACGATCGATTTACAGCACTCCGAGGGGGCACCGGGATGGGAAGACGACGTGGTCGGCGCGGCCGCGGATCGAACGCGGCGGCGTTGGTGTTCATGGCCGCGCTCGCCGCGCTGGTGGTAGCACCCAGGGTCGCGGACATCGCCGAACGGCAGGCCGTGGTACTCGCTTCTGCGGGGGTGTGCGCGCTGGCCGTCGCCACCGGCGCTGCTGTGCTGGCGGTATGGCATCGCCGCCGGGTACGTGCTCGCGATGACGCGCGGGTGCTGGCGGCGCTACGGCAGAACTCGCTGAGTCCCTCCGAGTTCGAGCAGGCCCTGGCCGCGTTGTGTCGCCGCGACGGCTGCACCGATGTCCAGGTGGTCGGCGGATCCGGCGATCTGGGCGCCGACGTGATCGCCCGGGCACCCGACGGCCGCCGAATCGTGTTGCAAGCCAAGCGCTACCGCAACGGCCGTAGCGTGGGCAGCCAAGACGTACAGCGGTTCGGCGGAACCGCGCACACCATCCACGGCGCCGACGTAGCGGCCGTGGTGACCACCGCACAGGCGTTCACCCCGCAAGCACGCGCGTATGCCGCCAAGGTCGGAATCTTGCTCGTGCCAGCAACAGCACTCGCAGCCTGGGAATCACAGACCGGGCCGACTCCCTGGGGCTGAGCCCGAGATTCCGTGGCCTCGTCGTGCGGTCAGCAGTTGAACGGGAAGCACGACTTCGGCGGGGCAGCCGGCTGCGCGGGCGCGACGGTCGAGGGCACCACCACGGTGGTGTCGGCCGGCCTATCGGGAGATCCCATGTGGGTGAGGGTCAGCACGACCAGCACGAGTGCCGGGACGCCGAAGAGCGCGGCGAGACCCCACCAGATCGGGGTAGGCGAGGTACTGCGGTAGCCGTGAACGTACGGGGACCGGTAGCGCCCCGGCCGCTGCGGTGCGCGTCGGTCGGTGAAGCGGACCGACCCGCGCACGTAACTTCCGCCTATCCGTCCCCTGCGAGAATGTGGCCGCACGGCTTCATACCCCATGACCGCCAGTATGACGCGAGGACCCGACACCATCGGCCGATCCGCTCCGCATCGGTTGTCGAGAAACGATCGTTTTACGGCATCGTCTGGTCTGCGGTCGTGGATTCCGGAGGACGCTCTGGGTTGCCCGGCAGCAGCATGCTGGGCCGGATCGGGGTGCGGTCGGTGTAGCCGATCAGCGCGCCGCCGCCGTCCGCTCCAACATGCGACCCCTGCATATCGGCCGAATAGCCTTTGTATCGACGCTTCTCACAGTATGAACCTTCTGACCGGAGGCCAGTTCGGCAGAAACGCCCTGCCGACCGTGGGACGGTCGGCAGGGCGTTTCCCCTTTTCCGATCCGGCCCGCGACACGACACACGGCCGGTCGCAGCGCCGGTTCAGTAGCCCAAGTTGGTCTGTCCGGTGATCACTCGACCCGCGACATAGAGGTCGCCATTGGAGTCCAGCACGGCGATGATCTTCTTCTGGGTGCCGTGGTGGGTCGTGAAGTAGATCTTGTCGGCCTCCTGCGAGGTACTGAAGTTCGTGTTCACCGACAGTTCGATGCTCACCGGCGAGCTGATGAGGACATCCTTCTTCGGTGAGGTGGGATACACCTGGTTCTGGCGCAGCTTCACCCGACCGTGGGTGTCGCCCTCTTCCCAGTCGGAGGCCAAGCCCAGATCGATATCACCCATGCTGATTCCCCTTAGCTGCAGATCATCCTGCGATCTGCGAATTGATGTCCAATTCCGTTGCCCCGCAACATAATTCTATGCAGGGCGCGAGCTGGACGGCACGCCAACGGAGCGATTGTGCGTCACTCGCTCTATGGGAATAGGAACTTTCGGTCAAGATCGCCCCGGACGCCGGATCCGTACGGATCCGGCACTCGTGGGCGGTTTCGGGCCCTGCAATCCGGTAGTGCGCGCCCCCGCTCTGAGAGAGCGTCTGAGAACTCGTGTGTTCTACCGCCCAACGGCGCGTAGAACCTTTGACCCCGGTGATGGTTGGTGTGTTACCTGCCGACTGGCGGGTCGATCGGTTCGACGTTCAGCCGCTCGGCGTACTGCTTATTGAGGTCGGACCAGCCGTGGTTCATGGCTTCCTCGCCGACGATCGGGCCGATGGGGGTGCCCGCCAGCAGTAGTGCGGCCACGTCCAGGCACATGTGCCAGCCTGCCGCCATCATCGCGGCCATTGCGCGATCGGACAGCTGGTGGGTAAGGCGCAGGCGGGTACCGAAGGTGTTGTCGGTCAGTTCCCAGCGCAATACATCAGTGCCCCAGGTGAATTCGAGCAGCGTCGGCTGGTCGGCCACCGCGATCTCGCCCGGCAGCTCCTGCCGCGTATCGCCGTCCATCATGATGAGCGTGACCGGTCCGGGGGTGGTCAGCGGGCGGTCGGCCGTGTAGGGGGCCCACTCGCGCAGCTCGTCGGGGTTGGTCAGGGCCGTCCAGACCGCGTCGCGGGTCTGCGGAAAGTCGCGGGTGAACACGAGCGACCAGTGGTCGCCGTCCCCGAGGAGATCAACCTGCTGCAGCGGGCTGGGCTGGTATCGGCGCGTGGTCATGTGGACTTGTCCTTCCGGTCGAGATGCCGTGCGAGGGCATCGAGATGGCGATCCCAGAGCCGTAGATACGGCGTCAGCCAGTTGTCCAACTGCTCGAAGGGACCAGGAGCGAGGCGGTAGATCCGTTTCTGCGCCGCCACTTCGCACGTGACGAATCCGGAATCACGCAGCACGCGCAGATGCTTCGAGACCGCAGGTTGCGGCAGCTTCAGGTGCTCGACGAGCTCGCCGACGGTCGCGTCACCGGTCCGCAGCCGCTCGAGGATCCGACGGCGCTGCGGCTCGGCCACCACGGAGAACAGGTCGGGCACCACGACATTTAATATACCTACTCAGGCATATTTCTCGCAAGGAATATTTCTGCTGTGTGAACTGAGCGGGCATGTGGGAACTCGGTGGCTGGTCGGCGTGTGATGCCCTATATGTAGAGGGACTCCCGGTACGACTGGGGTTACCACACCATCCAGTTGTTTCCGAGAGTCCCGGTGCCAGTGTCGCTTACCTGTTCGTGCTTGTCGTGCCCGACCCACGGCGGGTCGCCGAAGTGCCCGTTCTACCCGTCCTCGTCGCTGACCGACACCGAGTGGGCGATCCTGGAGCCGTTGCTGCCGCCACCGGGCAACATCGGTGGCCGCGGTGGCCGGGGGGAGAAGTGGCCGCGGCGGGTGGTCTGCGATGCGATCTTCTACCTGTCGCGCGGCGGGATCGCGTGGGCGCAGCTGCCACACGATTTCCCGCCCGCGAAAACCGTGTACGACATCTACCGCAGATGGACGAAAGCCGGTGCGTGGCAACGCATCCATGATGTGCTGCGTGACCGTGCCCGGGTCCGCGCCGGGCGTAACGCGCAGCCGACGGCGGCGGTGATCGATTCGCAGACCGTCCGCGGTGCCGACACCGTCGCCGCGGGCACGACCGGGTACGACGCGGGCAAGAAGATCAAGGGCCGCAAACGGCATATCGCCACCGACACCGGCGGGCTGCTGCTGGCCGTTGTGGTCACCGCCGCCTCGATTCAGGACCGCGACGCCGCGCACCGGCTGCTGGCCGCTGTCTCGGCCCGCTTCGCGACCATCACGCACGTGTTCGCCGACGGCGGCTACGCCGGGCGACTGGTCACCTGGGCGAAATCCGTCCTCGCCCACACTATTCAGATCATCAAACGCGGCGACACCGCGACTGGGTTCACTGTGCTGCCCCGCCGCTGGGTGGTCGAACGCACATTCGGCTGGCTGGTCAAATACCGCCGATGCGTCCGCGATTACGACACCCACCCCGACCACCACGAAACCATGGTCTACATCGCCGCCATCCACACCCTCACCCGACGGCTGGCCCGCACCAACAGGCCAGCCGACTGAGATCTCAGACGCCCTCTGACTGATGCGGCCGATCGAACCGCGGGCGCTTCGAACCTCCGCGACTGCTCCAGCGCCGGAAGGCTGTCGAGAAATCGTTCGGTTCTCAACGTGTGCAGCCGACTTCGGCAATTCGAGGGAATCTGTCAACGTTCGAACTCCTCTGCACCATTGTCCTGGGGGTTCGGCTCTGTTTGCAGTGGACTTCGAACATCGGCGTGTCGCGAACTCGTCTGCACTACCGTGCTTTTCGTTCGAAGTCGTGTGCACGAGAGAGCATCGGTATGTCCGACGATACGGCCAAGGCCGTGGACCGCGGTGTGGTCACCGCAGATGAGTCGCACTGGCAGTCGGCGGTGCACCGAGCGGAGGTGATCGGCCGCCTCGCGCACAACGATCGGGTGAGCGTTGCTGCCGCCGACGAAGCCGGAGCAGAGCTGGGCTTGAAACGTCGGCAGGTGTATGCGCTGGTGAAACGGTGGCGGGCCGGGGACGGCCTGGCCTCGGATCTGCTGCCGGGCACCTCGAGCGGCGGGCGCGGTGGTGAGCGACTGCCCGATGAGGTGGAGGCGATCGTCCGGAGGGTACTGCGGACGAGGTATCTGACGCGGCAGCGGCGTTCGGTGGCGGTGATCTGCCGCGAGATCACCCACGAGTGCCGGGCCAAGGGCCTGCGTCCGCCGTCACGGTCGGCGGTGGTGCGGCGGATCGGCCGGCTGGACCAGGCGAAGGTGGTCACTGCGCGGGAAGGTGTGGACGCGGCCCGGTCACGGCGGTCAGCGGGAGGTTTTGCGCCGTTGGTGGAAGGGCTGCTGCAGCGGGTGCAGATCGATCACACCCCGGCGGATGTGATCGTGGTCGACGAGCTGCACCGGTTGCCGATCGGCCGGCCGTATGTAACTGCGGCGATCGATGAGGCATCGAAATGCGTTCCGGGGCTGGTGGTTACTCTCGAAGCGCCGTCGGCGACGTCGGTGGGCCTGTGTTTGGCGCAGATGGCGGTCGACAAGCGGGCTTGGCTGGAGCGGCTGGAGGTGGAGGCGGTGTGGCCGATGAGCGGCAAACCGGTCCAGCTGTATGTCGACAACGCGACGGAGTTCAAGAGCGAGGCCTTGCGCCGTGGCTGTGATCAGCACGGCATCACCGTGGACTACCGACCGCTGGGTGCCCCGCACTACGGCGGCATCGTCGAACGTTTGGTGGGCACCATGATGCGGCTGACCCACGAGCTGCCGGGCACCACGTTCTCCAACCCGCGTGAGCGCGGCGACTATGACAGTGACGCGAAAGCCGTGCTCACGCTGACCGAATTGCAGCGGTGGATGGCGCTGGCGGTGGCCTGCTACCACGGCGAGCCG
Source organism: Nocardia amamiensis NBRC 102102 (assembly GCF_001612745.1). GTDB lineage: Bacteria > Actinomycetota > Actinomycetes > Mycobacteriales > Mycobacteriaceae > Nocardia > Nocardia amamiensis. The sequence continues at coordinate 10,205 of NZ_BDBA01000085.1, forward strand.
CACGACGGCCTGGGCGGTCGCACGCCGGCAGGGGTGTGGGCGGAGCTGGCCGCCGAGCAGGGAACCCCACCGACAGTGACCAACGAGACCGCTTTCCTGGTCGATTTCCTGCCGGTGGAGCGGCGGTCGCTGACCCGCAGCGGATTTCGGCTCGACCACGTCCAATACTATTGCGACGCTCTGAAGCCGCTGATCGCGCGGCGGGAGCTGCTCGGCAAGTTCGTGTTGCGCCGCGACCCGCGCGATATCTCCCGCATCTGGGCCCTGCATCCGGACACCGGTGAATACCTCGAAGTGCCGTACCGGACGTGGTCACGCCCGGCGATCAGCGTGTGGGAGCAAACCGCCGCGGTAGCGCGATTGCGGGAGCAGGGCCGGACCGAGGTCGACGAGAACGCGCTGTTCGCGATGGTCGAGCAGATGCGCCACATCACCGACACCGCGACCGCGGCCAGCCGCAAGGCCCGCCGCGACGGGCAGCGCCGCCGGGACAACACCCCACCCCGGCGGGGCGCGAATCCGGTTGTGCCGCCGCCACCCGACGATTCGCCGGCCGGGCCGGTGGAGCCGTTCGAGGTGATCGAGTAGTGGTGAGCGGTGATCCGGATCTGGCGCATCTGCATCCGTCGGCGCGGGAGATCGCGATGCTGCCGGGCCCGCAGCGGTTGCGGTACGTGCGTGGGGACCGGTGGATCGGCTACACCCGCGCCACCGAAGCCTTGACCAGGCTGGAAACGCTGCTGGACACGCCCCGCAAGCAGCGGATGCCGAACCTGCTGATCGTCGGCCCGACGAACAACGGCAAGTCGATGATCATCGAGAAGTTCTGCCGGACTCATCCGCCGGTGTCACATCCGGACCGTGAACAGATCGCGGTGCTGACGTTGCAGATGCCGTCGGAGCCGTCGGTGCCCCGGTTCTACACCGCGCTGCTGGCCGCCCTGGGTGCACCGATGCGAGCCCGCGCACCGCGATTGGCCGACCTCGAGCAGCTGGTACTGACCTTGCTGCGGGCGACCGGGGTGCGTGTGCTGGTGATCGATGAGCTGCACAACATCCTCGGCGGCCGCAACAGCGCGGTCCGGCGGGAGTTCCTGAACCTGTTGCGGTTCCTCGGCAACGAGCTGCGGATCCCGCTGGTCGGGGTCGGCACCAACGACGCCTATCTGGCGATCCGGTCGGACCCGCAACTCGAGAACCGGTTCGCCCCATTCCTGCTTCCGCGGTGGCAACCCGACGCGCAGGGGTGTGCGTTGCTGGCCAGCTTCGCCGCCGCGTTCCCGCTGCGCCGACCATCGACGATCGCGACCGTGGAAATGGCCACCTACCTGCTGACCCGCAGCGAGGGCACCATTGGCGAGCTGACCGCGCTGCTGACCGATGCCGCGATCGCTGCCGTCGAGTCCGGGGAGGAAGCGATCAACCAGCGCGCGCTGGTGATGGCGTCGTATGCCGGGCCGACCGAACGCCGTCGGATGTTCGAACGCGAACTGGCGTGACCGCGCCGCCCACACGATGGCCGCTGCATCCGCAACCGGACCCCTTGGAATCGCTGTCGTCCTGGCTGGGGCGACTGGCCGGGATCTACCGGATGCCGGTCGAACAACTGCTCGCCGCGCTCGTGCCCGAACTATCCCCGTACCTGATCGAGCACGACCGGTGGGAGGTCCCTGAACCGTTGGCGAAAGCGCTGGTCGAGCGGAGCGGGGTCGATCCCGGGCACCTGAAGACCATGACGTTGGGCGGGTGGACGCCGTGGTTGCTCGACAAATTCAGCGTGCGCGATTTCGAAGCGCAGGAAGTGTTCGACACTTACGTGCGTCAGAACTCGGTGCTGCTGCGCCCTGGCGAGGCCGGCCGCAACCACGTGACCGAGCGGCACTGGCGCGGGCCCTGGATGCCAGGCCCGGCATTCCGGCAGCGGCGCTGCCCGGTCTGCGCCACCGACCCCGCGCGGCCCCAGGCGCTGGCGTGGAAGCTGCCGCTGGTGACCGGGTGTGCCGAGCACGGGTGCCGCCTCATCGACGACCGCGATAAGCGGAAGCTTCTTCTTCCTGAACACGAACGCCCGCAACCGATCCCGGTTCCCGAACCGCTGGCGCGGCTGGATCGTCTCACCTACGAGGGCTTGGCCACCGGCCGGGTTCGCCTGCCCGGCCGCCCGGTCCACGTGGCCGTGTGGCTGCGCCTGCTGCGCAGCCTGCTCGACGAGGTCAGCCTGCTCGGCCGCCGCCAGCACACCAAGCAGCGCCTCGAACTGATCTGGCAGGCCACCGGCCGCGGACCGCGCGGCGGGCTGAGCACCTGGAAACCCTACGAACTGATGGATCCGCTGATGCAGGAAGCAATGCGTCACGCGGCTGCCGTCGCGCTCGACCTCGTCGCGGCACGGCGGATCACCGCCGACGGCGAGTTCGCCTCGGCGCTGGCGACCCCACCGCACACCCCGGTGTACGAGGGCGACAGACCGACACCGTTGGTAACCGCCTGGAGGCAGGCGATCACCGAGGTGACCGCAGCGATCGACCGCGCCCGCATGGATCCGACCACCGCGCAGCAGCTGCTCGCGCTGGCGACCCTGTCGGTCCGGACGCTGGAGCACTTCGAGCGCGAACGCGACTTTCTCGTCGAACTCGGCATCCCCACCGACTTCCTGCCCACGACGACCGAGTACGCCACACGGCTGTGCCCGATGTGCGACAACGACGTCTACGCCGTGATCCGCAAGATGGACAAGCGACTGGATGACCTCCCGGTGTTCCTTCGCGGCCATGGCCCGTCGGTACGGGGTCGAGGGATCGAACCCGGCGGTCAAGACACATCCGTTGGTGTCGTCAAATGACCCTTTGACGACATGCCCCTGGAGGCGGCTTCCGCGCCAGCCGGATCATGCGGTAACGACGCACCCGATCCAATGCGATCCGTTCCCGATTGACGACAGGGTTTGACGACAGATAGAACTGCGAACCGACACACCGGGCAACGGAAGGGACTCCGGAATGGCCGAACTCGTCTACACCCGGGTATCGACCGACGAGCAGAGCACCGACCGCCAGACCCACCTGCTCGGCGAGGCCGGCTTGGTCGACGGCGTCGACGGCGTGCGGGTGTTCGCCGACCCGGCCACCTCGTCCAAGATTCCCGCGCGGCAACGCGACGGGTTTCGTCGGCTGGCGGGATACGCGCGAGGCGGTGACCGGCTGACGGTGTCCGAGCTGTATCGGCTGTGCCGCGACCTCGCCGACATCCTGGCCGTGCGCGACTGGTGCCAGCAGCACGGGGTGAAGCTGCGGGTGCTGTCCGGGGCGCTGTCGGGCATCACCGACCTGGCCGCGGGCGACGCGACCACCACCATGCTGGTCAACGTGCTGATCTCGGTCGGCCAGTTCCAGCGCGACCTGCAAAACGAACTCACCCGCGAGGGCCTGGCCGCCGCCTGGGCACAAGGCGCCAGATCCGGCCGCCGCCCACAGATCGCCACGAACGGGGCGCTAGAGCAGGTCCGCCAGGAATACCTCGAAGGGGCGAGCATCGCCGCTCTGGCCCGCAGCCACCACGTAAGCCGGGTCGCCATCCGCACCGCCCTCGCCGACCTTCTACCCGGCCGCCCCGAACAACCCACACCCACCGATATCGACGAACCGCGCCCGATCCGAATCGAGCTGCCAGGCAAGATCGCCCGCCACCTCACCGGTTTCGTCGCCGACCTCGGTGACACCGAGCGCCACGCCCTGCAACACGGCCGGGAAATACGACGCGGCCAAGGCTACAGCCTGCGCGTCACCGCGCCGCCCCACGTCCACCAGGCGCTACTGGCCGCCGCCGAAACAATCGGTAAAAGCTCATCGGCCGCCGATCGCAAGGCATACCGGATCTACCGGGACCGACTGCACAACGCGACCACAAGACGATCATGAGCGGGTGTCGGGGTGTTCTACCCCAAACGGGCGCATCGCTACGTTGTCTCGGATGGCCCGAAGCTGCAAGCCGTATTATCAGGCACGGCGGGGGTGAGATCGAGGGCGGTTTGCGAAGTCTCTGGTCGTTGGAACACAGCTTGTGTCGTCGGCGCCGGTCCTGATCGGCTGGAGGAGTAGGACATGAAAGACCCGGCATCGAATGTCGTCCAGCACGGCGACTGGTTGGTGCTGGTCGATCCGAGCTGGCAGGAAACCACACCAGAGGTGCTGCCCCCGCCCGAGGTGATCCTCGGCGGCTGGATGGTGGGCGAGGACGGCGTTCCGGGTCCCTTCGAACCCAATCCGAACTACCTCCCCGTCGATGACTGGTTGCCGACCGATCCCCTCGATGCTGTGCTGAGACGGGTCGCAGCCGACGCCGATGTCGATGGCGGTGAAATCATCGCAGCGCTGCGTGACGCCGTGGTGGAGATCGGATGCGACAGCCAGGACAACCTCCTGGTGGGGCCGGCTCCCGACGGAGTGCCGTGCGTCGCGGTTGCCACGGCCGCCGTGCACAAACATCGAGTCGAGGCCGAACGATGGTGGCCCGTGCTGGGCGCCACGCTGCCCGACATCGTGCCCGCCGGCGTGGACATCCTGCTCAATCCGGGCAGTCCCGCGCAGTTCCGGCTCCTCACCGACAGCCTGCGGCCAATCGGATAACAGCAACAGCCACGCCTCCCGCACGCGGGAACGGTGCACTTTCTCGCCTGCTATACCGCTTTAGGCTTGTATCCCTGATGCTTACTGCGGAATTGGCCCGGATGGCCGCACGGCTTCGCACAGCGGTCATCGATGCAGGTGGCGCGCTGCGCAGGACGGCGTCCGAATTCCCGAACGACATGCGCAAAGTAGTCGACAACCTCGTGACAGTCGATTCGAAAAGTGCGCCGAAGTTCGGTGCGCTCGATCCGGACACGCCCCGCTTCATGGGCGTGCACCCCGCGACGGGGGTGCCCCACACGTTCACGCCCGATCGAATCCGCAGCCAACCGATACACGACTTTTACGACGGGCGAGTTGTCGGAGCAAATTTTCCGTCGCAACTCAGAGACAGCAAAAAACCGTTGAAAGTCAGCATGGACGGATTCGCGTCGACACGCAGCGAGTACTACCAGGTCGAAAGGACGCGACGCTGGTGGCCACCGAAGGGGCTGCTGCCGCCCAAGCCGAAGTGGGCTCGCGGCAGGTCATGGCCCGCGCCATGGGCAACCCGAAATCCGGAGGATCTGCCCGGCGCACGGCCAGATGATCTGGTGCTCGCTCGGGCACACGCCGGAAAAAGCAAATATCAGATCCAGGTCAAAAAGAGAATCCCGTTCACGAAATGGGGCATCTGGGTGCCCACGCACGTCGACGGAGAGACCTACGGGCGAATCCTCGCCTCCAACGAGCACTTCAAGCAGGCAGTCAAGGCGAACCCGACCGCCAAACTGATTCAGTTTTCGTGTTCACCCGCCGGCGGCTCGGCCGCACGTGAGTCAGCCGAATCGTTGCATTCCGCCGGAATAGGCTTCGACGTGCACGCCACCGAGAACACCCATTTCACCACCTATGGAGGAGGCTCGGGATCTCTGGTGAAACAGCACGGCGACTTCATTCTCAGCCACGGTTCCGAGGTCGAACTCGACAAGGTAGGCCATCTTAAGAAATCGCCCTGGGTCGAATACAAGGCACCCAGACAACGTCCAGACACGCAAGACTGAAGCAGCAAGACCTCCGTCCCGGTTGCAGAGTACTTCGGACACCCGTGCAGTCGACTTCGGACAACGACAGAATCCGCAGGTGGCCCGGAATCGCCACCTGTCGAAAAAACGTGTTGCCGTAGCCCTGCTGTCCAACAACCCTGTCGGCCCTTTCTCCTACACTCCCGGCATGGTCGACACGGCGCGCACTCTCGATATCCCGGATCCGCTTGTCCTCGACGGCGATGCGCTCGATCCGATCGGCGGCGGGGGCGCGCTGATCGGGTACGGCCGAGTATCCACCGCCGGGCAGCTGCTCGACCGTCAGATCCACGCGCTCACTGAAGCAGGCTGCCAGAAGATCTACACCGACAAGAAGTCCGGCAAGGACACCGAGCGCGAAGAGCTCTGGAAGTGCCTGGACTACATGCGATCCGGCGACACCCTGGTCGTGCCGTCGCTGGACCGGCTCAGCCGATCCCTGCAAGACCTGATCTCGATCGTCACCGGACTGCGCAAGCGCGGCATCGGTTTCCGATCCCTGCACGAAGCCATCGACACCACCACCCCCGGCGGGCGCCTGGTGTTCCACGTGTTCGCCGCCCTGGCGGAGTTCATCCGGGAACTGATCGTGCAGGGCACCAACGAGGGCCTGGCCGCCGCGCGGGCCCGCGGGCAACGTCTGGGCCGCCCGCCGGCCATGAACGCCGAGCAGATCCGCCAGGCCCGAGCGATGCTGACCCAACCCGAGGAATCGGTGTCCTCGATCGCCCGACTGCTGGGCGTCTCACGGTCCACGCTCTACAAATACGTGCCCGAACTCGGCAAAGGCCACGCTCAACTCACTGCCGAGCAGGATCGCCCGATGCCCGACGTCAGCAAATATGACCAGCTGCTGCCGTCTCGCCGGGCCATCGAGGCGTAGCCCGGTCGCGGGCGGTGGGATTTGCCCGCCGTGGCGTCGTCTACAGGCCGACAGATTTGAGCATGTTCAGCAGGATTTCGGTGTTGGTCAGTGCCAGTTGCAGCGCTTCACGCGCGGCGCGCAGCTGACCGGCCTGGTCGGCGAGAGTCTCCACATCGCCCTGTGCGACAGCGTCCTGGCTGGCGGCGATCACTCCGAGCAGTGTGTGCAGGGCTGTGACGGCGTGTGTGGCGGCCAGCGGGATTGGGCCGACTTCCCGGTTCTGCGCCATCATCCGCAACGGTGTCCCCGCACGCAGCACCTGCCAGCGGATGAACTCGATTCGTTTGACAGGATCTTGGTCCAGCCCTACCCCGGCGGCGGTGAGCTGCTGCTCCCAGGCGGCGTGGCGGGCCTCAGTATCGAGGTCGATGGCATCAGCCAGCGCCGCCTCGGTCTGCACCATCCCGAGCAGCGCATTGACCATCCGCACCCGGTAGGCGTCCGCCCCGCCGAGACGAGCCGCCTCGGCGGCATGTTCGGTCGAAGTATTGCGCCCCTGATACATCCCCAAAGCCGCCATCGCCGCAGCGATCTGCTCGACCGTGACGGGCTGGTCCCGGCCCTTGTGCTGTCCGTGTTCACTCACCCGGGAAGGTTATCGCCGCCGTGTGCCTGCACGTCGGCGAAAGCCACGGGCAGATACCTGGGCAGCGGCATGTTGATACCCACCCATCCAGGATCGTCCTGACCTGCGCAGTGTCCGGTTTTGCGCACGAAAAAGTGTTCTCCGGACCAACCCCTCTATGGCCTCGGCGGGGGTCCTCAGTGCTCGGTGATGGTGAAGCCGCGCGGATCGAACTCGATTGGGGTGAGGTCGTTGTTGTTCGGCTGGGGAACGGTGGGGTCGAGTTGCAGTTCGTAGAGATCTGTCTCTGCACCGGTGTCCGGGTTCTTCCACCGGCCGGTAACGGTGCCTGTCCAGCTCGCCGCGTACTTGGCCATGTCGCCTTGGTAGCACCAGTGGGTGTCGATGGTGATGCGCTTGCCAACCAAGTGTGACCAGTCCAGGCCGGGCGGGTGCGGCTTGTCCTTGTAGCAGTACGGCGGGCAGTGCTCGACGAAGTGCCAGAAACCTTGCAGCGGTTTGTGGCACTTTGGGCACTCGGTGAAGTTCATCGACTGCTCCCGATCCAATTCGCAAGTGGGGCAATCCGGGCCCGGCTCGTCGAGGTGCTGCTCATGGTCACGTGCCACCCGGCCGAAGTAGGCATCCAGCCGCGCCTCGCTCCGCAGTTCCTCGCAGTAGCAGCCGTCACAGGTGGTGCATGTGGCACAGCCGGCGCACCTGTTGCCCAGCCAGTGGCCACAGACCGGGTTGACGTCGTGGTCAGCGGTAACGACCGTGGGCAGGCGCGGACCGCCCTGTTCGACCGGCCGCACCCGGAACACGATGGGATCCGTTGGTGCCGTGAGGTCTTTGGGTGGCATCAGCCTCACGACAGCAAGAGAGGGCGCATCGGAGTGCATCAGCGCCCGCAGTGCCTGGGTGTAGGTCACGCCGTGGCGGGCCATGTAGTCCCGGACATCACGGCGGCGGCTGTGGTTGTTGCGCGTCATCGGGTCGTCCTCCAGCGAAGCCCCACGCACTCCGCGAGGTCGGACCTGGACAGCAGGTGATCACGTCGGATGTGCCGATCGCACTGAGGCGGAGCCGTCTTGTCCTCGGTCGCCGTATCGGCCGCGTGGGGGCCGGGTCGGCTCGGAGAAGGGCCTGTGCGTTGCCCAGAACCAACCATAGCCGGGCATGCCGACAACCTAGTCCGGTCAACAGATGAGGGGCCACAGACCGGGCCTGCGTATACCAAAAATTGGTATCGTGTGGTCATGGCCAAGAACACGTCCATCAGCCTCAACGATCACTACCTCGAGTTCATCGAAGCCGAGGTCGGTTCGGGCCGCTACGGCTCGGCCAGCGACGTGGTCCGTGCCGCCCTGCGGCTGCTCGAAGACCGCGAGACCAAGCTCCGTGCGGTGCGTGAGGCCCTCATCGAGGCCGAGAACGCCGGCCCCAGCCTGCCGTTCGACGCCGAGGAGTTCCTGGCCCGCAAGCGGGCGCAGGTGCGGCGCCGGTGAGCCGCTACCTGCTCAACCCCCTCGCCCACACCGACCTCGAACAGATCTACGACTACACCCTCGACCGCTGGGACATCGACCAGGCCGAGCACTACGTGCGCGAACTGCTGCGCGCCTTCGACCGCGCCGCCGCCAACCCCCACATCGGCCGGCCCTGCGACGACATCCGACCCGGCTACTTCCGACTGCCCACCGGATCCCACACGGTCTACTACCGGATCGCCACCGGCGGAATCGTCGAGATCATGCGCATCCTGCACCAGCGGATGGACGCCGAACGTCACCTCTGACCTTGATCGAGCCCACAGGTCGTGAAAAGCGTTCCATGTGAGGCGATTCGGCCGCGCGCGGCCGTCGCGGACCGGAACATGAAGAAGTCGAACTGGTCGGCGTTGCGCGCAGATGTCGCGCAAATCTTAAGTGCTACGCTGCTTTCGCATTTTGATTCGTAAGTGAGCGTGGCTGGGTGTCAGGGAGGATCCATGAGCGATCAAGCGGTACCCACGCAGTGGGAGACCGAGCGATTCGGTGAGCACGCTCTGCCGTTGCAGCGCGCGATTTGGCGCGGCCTTCAGGCCGCTCATCTGCGAGCGTTGGCTGCCCACAAGGGGTTAGCGCTGGACAGCAACGACGGCTACGGCCTGATCTGGCTGGTCCAGCACGAAGAGGTGGGCTTGGCGGTAGAGGAGGTGATCGACGACCTGCGCCGGATCAAGCCCGCGCGGGCCCGCTACGAGCTGATCGTGGTGGGCGATACCAACATCATCCTGTACCCGTGGAAGTTCGCCGACGACGCCCACGCCCCCGTGGAGAAGGCGAAGATGACGATGTCGAAGCTGCGTGAGAGCTTGCTGGCGCTCACCCAGGAGGCATCCGACCGCCAGCTGTCGTTCGATCATGCCGATCTCACGCAGGAAGAGCTCGACACCGAATTCGAGGACGTGGAGTCTTTCCTCGACGACGCGATACAAGCGGGACGCCTGGTCATCATCGCCTACGCCGCCAATCCGCACTCCGGCATCCTGCGCGTCTACTGGGGCGAGGCATCCCAGGCTGATGACCGCGGCCGGTTGAACTGGCGCACCATCGAACAGATCCCCCCGCCCGTCGACACCGGCGGCGAGCAAGTCCTGCTGCGTCCCGCGGGCCCGGTCCCGGTTCCCGACCCGAAGCCCGCCGCCCCGCGCTTCGATCAGGCACCGATAGGCGAGATCGTGCTCGCGCATCGCAATCCGTTGACCACACCGGACGGTGGACAACCACCGACACCGCAACCCGATACCGCGAGCGATGCCTGAACGCCCACCTCTGAACCTGTTCTCCAGCGACACCACCGCGACGATCTCGGCCTCCGACGTCGCGGTGGCGTTCGACCCGGCCCGTCTCACCCAGGCCCGCCAGCTCGCCGGCCTGACCAAGGCGGCACTGGCCGCCCGGATCGGAGTATCGGGTGCCGCGGTGAGCCAGTGGGAATCCCTGACTTCACCCCCGCGCGCAGACCACCTCAGCCGCGCGGCCGAGGTCCTCGACGTCCCCGTCGAGTTCTTCGCCGCAGGTCGGCCCTTCTCCCAGCTCGACGGCACCGGCGCGCATTTCCGCAGCCTCCGCACGACCAAAGCCGCCCAGCGCGCCAAGGCCGTCGCCTTCACCCAGCAGGTGTGGGAACTGACCTACGCACTGGAGAAGCACGTTCAGTTCCCCGCCATCGATTTGCCCGGGTTCTTGCCCGACGACCCCACCCGCCTCGGCGACACACCGGCCGAAGCCGCACGAGCGTTGCGGGCGCACTGGGGGCTGGTGCGCGGGCCGATCCCGCACCTGGTTCGCACCATGGAGATGCGCGGGATCGTCACCACCATGGTGGCCTTCGCCGGCAACGACACCCCCACCATCAACGCCTTCTCCACCTCCCGCATGCCGCGCCCGACGATCGTGCTCACCCCCGACCGCGGCGACGACGTGTGCTGGCACCGCTTCACCGCCGCCCACGAACTCGGCCACCTCGTCCTGCACCGCGACGCCGCCCCCGGCGACCCCGAACAAGAACGCGAAGCCGACGCCTTCGCCGCCGAATTCCTCACCCCCGCCGACCAGATCACCGACCGGCTGCCGCGCCGCTTCGACGTCAAAGCCCTTCAACAACTCAGCCACGAATGGGGCGTGTCGATCAAATCGCTGGTCTACCGCTCCCGCGAAACCGGTGCCATCTCCGACGCCGTCGCCCGCCGCGCTTACCAACGCCTCAACCACCTCTACGACATCGGCATGCTCGGCGCTGACCCCGTCACCCAATACCCCGGCGAAACCCCCACCCTGCTCGCCAAAGCATTCGAACTCGCCGAAACCCACGGCACACTCACCCTGACCAGCCTCGCCGCAGAACTGCGCTGGCGCCCCAAACGCCTCCGCCAACTCCTCGGCCAACCCGACCAACGCCCCGTCCTGCGCCTGGTCACCGGCACCGAAACCGCCCACGGTCAGTAGCCCGTGCACGGCACGCGTCGCCCGGCTGCTGCCCCCGGCTGAGCAGCGAACCGCCGCCCCGGGCCGCTGTCGTCACCCACCGCCGCCCCGGGCCTGTGCACCCCGGTGTGGTTCGCTGGAGAGTTTTGCCTGGTCAATAGATGTTTGGTGGAAGCGGCGGAATTTCCTACTGTCCCGCGTATGGATGACTCCCAACCCGGGAACGGGATACGCGCAGGTCAACGGCGTTTGCACCCCCCTTCCCTACCTTCTCGCCGCATGAACACAGATCGAAACGAAAACACCGCCTCCAACCCCGCCAATCGCGAACGACAGCAGCGAGCAAAGGAGTCGGCGTGGATGGTGTGCTACGGCGCGCTACGAGGCTTGAGCGACAAGCTGGTCCGCCTACTCACCGACGACCTGGGGAACTGAATGCCGTAGCCCCTCGAACAAGAAAGCCGCGCTGCCTCGGCCGGGGAGTCGAGACAGCGCGGCTACAACACGCACGGGCGGGCGAGAGTTACTCCGCGTCGTCGAGGTACCGCCACCGGATCCGGGTGACGAACGTGTCCGGGGTGCAGCCCTTATGGCTGCGGCAGAAGAACTCCACGAACGCCTTCGGAGTCATGTCCGGGAAGCCCTCGGCCTCGACATCGTCGGGACCGATGAGGGCCAGGCGCTCGCGGCGGACATCGAGGACTTCGACGTCGGCGATGCGCACCAACGGCTCATCGGCCCGGCGGCCCATGACCTTGCGGCACAGGGTCAGCCGCGTTCCGGGCGTCAGCGTGAGCCAGCCCAACCGCCGGGTGACGGTCTTGCGACGCTCGCGGACCGCGTCCTCGGTCAGCGACACCGACATCAGCCTCGGCATGAGGTGCTCCTGTTCTGGGGGAATTGGTTCCAGATCTGGCCGTCGAGTTCCCGGCCGGCCGACTTCGGGGTGCGCCCGCCCCACTGTTTGAAGAAGAACGCCGTTCCGGCCTCGACGCACTGGTCGCGCAGATCGCGTACCCAGTCCGCGTGTATGGGGCGCGCATTCGGCCCGGACTCCCCGCCCACGATCACCCAGTCGATCGCCGGTGTAGGCCGCCACTCGGCGCATTCGCCGCCACAGGCGCACTCGAACCGGTCCGCGTCATCCGGCCACCTGCAGCCGCACCCGCCGCTGCAGGCCTGGGTGAACAGGAACCGGTCGAGGTCGATCGGGCCCAGCAGCGGCTCGCACGACAGGAACCGCACCGCGGCGGGCGCGGCGAGCAGCTCGGTGATGCGGTGGGTGACCGCACCGTTCTCGACGCTGGTGCCCAGCCACAAATTCGGCGGGAACACCAAGCCCCGTTCGGCCAGCCGCCGCGCCCGCGAGGGCCGCTTGGTCAGCACCTGATAGGTGTGCTGCGGAGTCGCGGCGATGACCTCGACCACCGCCCGGACGAAGTCCTCACTGACTTTGGCGTGGAACAAGTCGTTCATCGAGTTCACGAAAACCATGCGCGGAGTGCGCCAGCGGCGCGGGATATCGAGCGCGTCGGGGTGTTCGGTGACCCCGAACCCCGGCCCGGAAGTGCGCGGGTCGCCGTCACGCTGATACTTCGCCGAGCCCATCGCCTTGAGCCGTTTGGCCATGCCCATCGCGTAGCAGTTGTCGCACCCTGCGCTGATGCGGTCGCAGCCGGTGACAGGGTTCCAGGTGGTGTCGGTCCATTCGATGCCGGTCATGCGGCGGTCCTTTCGATGTCCTCGCCGGTGATGGCTTCGACGAGTGCGCAGCCGATGACTTCGGATGCAGCGGGGGTTACGGCGTTTCCGTAGCCGCGGGCCTGGGTCCGCTTGTCGCCCAGTGCGCGGAAGGTGGCCGGGAACGCCATCCCGGCACGGATCTCGGTGGGTTCGAGCATCCGGAACGTGCACTCCGACAGCAGCCGCTCGCGGTCGGCGCCGAGCAGCCCGAACCGGTCGCGGGTGGTCAGGGTGCCCATCGGCTCCTCGACCGGGTGCGCGCGGCCGGTGCGGTAGTAGGGCACCAGCAGATGCCGCACACCCTCGGGCGGCTGCACCAGCCCGTGGTGGAACCCGGACGCGGCGAAGGTCGCCAAGGGTTCGGTGACCGCGCGGGCGGACTTCTTCGACCCGCCGCCGCGCAGCTCGGCGATGAACGGCGGGATCGCCACCGCCAGCTCGCGGCGGCAGGTCTGCGTCGGCAACGGCTGACCCGCACTGTTGGCGGTCAGGGCAGCGCGGCCGCTGGTCTGCACCACCAGCGGCGGCACCACCAGGCCGTCGGTCTCGCGGGTGGTACGCGCGGGCATCGGCGCACTCAGGCTGGTCGCCTCGGTGCGCCAGGTCCCGCCGGCCGGGGTGAGCATCGGTGCGCCCGCGAACTTTTCTAGGCCGATCCGGATCCGCTCCAGGGTGTTGTCGGCGAGGGGGTCGTCGCGGTCGGCGATCTTCGCCCCGGGCGGCAGCGTCCAGTCGATCGCCACCGCCGCCGGAGTCGTGATCGGCTCCACGAGCGCGAACCCGCACGCTTTCGACGGGCACCGGTAGACATACTGGCCAGACCGTACGCCGTAGCGGCCCATATCGACGCCAGGGCGTTTCCACACCTGCAAGGCGTCCACCACCCGCTCGCAACTCGCGCACCAGGCTTTCGGCCGCAGCCACTTGTCCCAATCCGGCTGACGGCCCAGGCCTTTCCACCAGTAGACACAGTTATCTGGACAACCTGTCTCTTTTCGGCTTGTAGACGGTGGATTCGGCTGCGCCGAGTGTCCGGGTGGATCGATTACGGTCCGGCCATGCATGTGGAGCGAGTGATGAATCCGGGGCCCGGGTGAACCGGGGGTGCAGTTGGTCGACGGGCAGGGAGAGGTTGTCGAGGATGTTGCGATGTTTCTGCGGGCGTTGACGGTTCGGCGGTTCTCGCCGAATACGGTGCGGGCCTATGCCTATGACCTGCTGAAGTTGATGCAGTTCCTCGACGGGCAGGGCTTGACCGTGCAGGAGTTCACCCCGGCGCGGGCGGTCGATTTCCTGGTCACGTTGCGGCGCACGCCCTCGCGGGGACGGGCTCAACGCCTGGATTTGGCGGCCACGACCGTTGAGGGCCGGTTGCTGTCGGCGCGGACGTGCAACCGGATCCTGGCGGCGGTGTCGTCGTTCTACGAGTTCCTGATCACCTGCGAGCGTTACGACGGTCCGGAGAATCCGATCCTCATGCAGGTCGATACCGCCTCGGGCCGGGTCCAGGCCCGGTGGCGTCCGCCGTTGCTGACCTCGAAGCGGCAGATCCCGGTGCGGCGCACGCTGCGGGTCAAGACCGTCGAGTCGTTGCCGCGGCCGATTCCGGATGAGGTCTACCGGGCACTGGTGGCGGTCATGCGGACCAAACGCGATCGGGCGTTGCTGGAGTTGATGCATGAAGGTGGCCTGCGCCCTGGTGAGACGCTGGGTTTGCGCCTGGAGGACATCTCGTATGGGCGCCGCCGGGTGACCGTCTGTTGCCGTGACGACCATCCGCGAGGAGTCCGGCAGAAGTCGCGGCGCGATCGGGTCGTGGATCTGCTGGAGGGTCGTGCACTGCCGGCGGTCAATGACTACGTGCTGCGCGAACGTCCGCTGGACACCGATGTTTCCTGGGTGTTCCTGGTCGGTGGTCGCGGCAAGCGGCGGCACGAACCGCTCGGCTACGACGGGCTGGTCCGGATGTTCGCTCGTGCTGCGGAACGAGCGGGAGTGCGTGATGCCTGGCTGACGCCGCATGCCCTGCGCCACACGCATGCCACGCGCATGTTCGAGGGCGGCATGCGGGAGCTGACCTTGATGGCGCGGCTGGGGCACGCCAGCCCCGATTCGACCAAGGTCTATACCCGTGTCGGGGACCATGATGTCCTCGCCGATTATCGTCTCGCTCTGGAATCGGACCGACAGTGAGCAATGTCGTTCGGCTGCCATCACCGACTCCCTGTCACGAAAGCCGTTCGGGACATTGCGATCCCGGCGAATACGAAGACTTCGTCGCCCGCAGCGGCTGGTCCGGTGACCAGCGAGCTCGACAGCTGAACAGGCAACGCCGGTTCGCGGCCACCTACCCCGATCTCGACGAGTGGACGCAGTTTCCGCTGGCCACACGACTCGGTTGGCGCAACAACGAAACGCAGAGCCGCCGCATACGGGGAACCGCCGGGCGGGACGTGACCACTGACTGGATCAACCACAGTGCGCGTCCATACCTGATCTATCTGTCGCTGACCGGACGACTGCGCCTGGATTGGGGCTGGTTGCTGGGCATCGGAGTCCTCAAGCCCTGGACCATCGCCGAAGGTCTCGGCCTGCCGCTGCTGGCCCAGGCCGACGAGCTCGCGGCCCGGCATCGCGAACTGGGGCTGACGGAAAAGCGGTGTCGGCACCGGGTGCATTGGGGCATCTCCCGGCTGGTGTTGCACCGTAGTGACCCGGACCTGTCCACCCTCACCGTTGCTGACATCGAAGATTTCCGTGAGGCGATCCGAGAGGCCGGCGCCATCCCCGGCATGGCCGAGATCCTCGGCGACAAACTGGACGCGATCCCGATCAACTGGGGTCATCGCGCGTTCGCGACCGGGGTCGCGCTCTATCACGCGGGCGTGATCGACGCGCTTCCTCGGCGCCAGATATCCAAGCCGCGGCACCCGCTGAGCACACTGCCGCGCGTCGCGCCGATCATGGACCGCTATGTCGAGGAACGCTCGCTGGTGGATTCGCAGGCCTCCGTCGAGCAAGCACGACAAGCCCTGCGACGGCTGTCGGCTTGGCTGACCCAGGAACGACCGGAAGCGGTCAGCTTGGCCGAACTCACCCGCCCGGACCTGCTCGATTTCCTGAAGTGGGTGCAGCGTCAACGCAAGATCAAGCATCCGGACCAGGAACTGTCGGCCAGCTACCGGCACATGATCGCCCTGCAGGTCAACGCGTTCTTCCGCTACGGGTTCCACGCCGAATGGGATGACATGCCCTCCCGGCCGCCGATATCCACGCTGGACCTGCCTCGCCAGGTGACTCGGGTGCCGCGCTACATCCCCGACCACGAACTCGAACCGCTGATGGAACAGATCCGGTCCCTGGGATGTCCGTTGCAGCGCTGCGCGCTGCTCGTCGCCCGCTGGAGCGGCGCCCGGCGTTCCGAGATCCGCAAGCTGCATCTGGACTGCCTCGACACCTACCCCGACGGCACCGCACGAATTCGCCTGGCAGCGGGCAAATCCCGCAAGGAACGCAGTGTCCCGATCCACTCGGAAGCAGCGACCGCGATCGAGGAGGTGATCGCGATCCGTCGTGGTCACGACGACCGCGGAATCTTCGATCCGGACCTCGGCCGCTCTGTTCGCAGGCTCTTCCTGCACAACGGCCGCCTCGCCAGCCCGGACTACCTGTTCACCTTTCCGCTGCAACGTGTCTGCACCGAGGTCGGCTTGCTCACCGATGACGGTAGGGCCGCGGTCCACGCCCACCGCTTCCGGCACACACTCGGCACCGAACTGGCCGGCAAGGGCGCCAAGACCCTGACCATCATGAAGATCCTCGGCCACGCGAGTGCCGGCATGTCGATGACCTACGCGCACATCTCCGACCCGGTCGTCCTCGCCGACTACCAGGCCGTTCTCCAACCCGGAGCGATCCTCGCCGGACCTCAAGCCGACATCATCCGCGCCGGGCGTCTCGACCAGGAATCCCTGGACTGGCTCAAAACCAACTTCTACAAGACCGAACTCGAACTCGGCCACTGCCTGCGCCTGCCGCAGGAAGGCCCCTGCGAGTGCGACCTCTACCTGAACTGCTCGAAGTTCGTCACCACGCCCGAATACGCCGATCGGCTCCGTGACCGTTTGACCACCGAGGAACAGCTGATCGCCGACGCCCGAGAACGGGGCTGGCCCCGCGAGATCGAACGGCACAGCTGCACCGCCGACCGGATCCGCATCCTGCTCAGCGAGCTCGACCAGGCCACCCCGACCTAACATCGGGCTATGCCAGAGAACAATGGGAACAACACCTGGAGCGAGGAGGAGTACCTCGAGTGCCTGCACGGGGAACGGCGACGCTTCTCGTGGGTCATGCAGCGCTATGGCGGACTCTCGCCGACTCGAGCCGAGGCGGCCGCTGTCGAGCGGTATCCATACGAGGAGGCAAGCGAAGAACCGCACCGTGGATTGATCTTCCACGACGAGGCTTGGCGTTGGGCGATGCTCAAGATCCACGGCGAGCGCTGGTGGATCGATCACCCAGAGCTGAGCAGTCCGCCGGACGAGTACGAAGCCCTCGAATGAACTGGCATCCGTGGCTGCCTCAAGCCATCTCTGCTGAGTGCGCTCCCTCTGCAGGTCACCGTCTCCGACACCTACGACGACGCCGGCTTCACCGCCAACCGACTGCGCACGCTCCTGGAAGAACTCAGAGAACCGGAAGACGCACCCGCTGACGAGTGATCGCCGTGTCGGCGCTGGCCGACGCGCTACGGTTCCACCGTGATCAATGAGGCAGGTCTCCGGTTGGGAACAAAGGCCGCGCGGCGGCTGGCGCAGCTGGGCTGCTGCCAGATCGAGCAAGGGTTGACTGATGCGGAGTTCGACCGCATCGAGTACGAATACCAATTCGAGTTCGCCGACGACCACCGAGCATTCCTTGCGGCCGGACTGCCAGTACATGAACCACGGGAGGAGGAACCGGGCACCAGCTACGCGTGGGAAAGACCTTGGCCAGACTGGCGCAACGGCGATCCCGACGAACTCCGTCGGCAGCTCAACTGGCCGATCGATTTCCTGCTCGAGGACGTTCAACACGGGCACTGGCCACCGGCCTGGGGCGAGCGGCCGGACAGCAACCAGGGAGCCGTCGACAAGGCACGGGCGCAACTGGCCGATGTGCCCACCATGGTCCCGGTCTATGCGCACAGATTTCTGCCCGCAGGTCGCGCCACCTTCGGCCACCCGGTCCTGTCGATGCGAGGTCGGGACATCATCTACTACGGCGCCGACCTGCTCGACTACATCAACCAGGAGTTCGAGGAACCCCGGCCCGAGCACCCCGAAGACTGGTCGCCCCAAGCCACCGTGCCGTTCTGGCGCGACTACCTCTGAAGCGCAGGCCGTGATGTCGTATGCCTCGCCACCTGGGAAGGCGAGGCAGCGTTCCGTGCCGTGGGTCGCCACAACGACACGCCCGGGATGCAACCAGCACGGACCTTTTTCGAGCTCCCGAACGAGCCCGACCAGGCCAAGAGTGTCCAGATAAGCCAGATACAGCCGGTCGCGGGACTGCGGGACCGGCAGGCACCGCCGTGGCAGGACGTGCGCGGAGTTCAGAGCGATGAGCCGGGTTTCGTAGCCGATCTCCTCGATCTCCCCGACCCAGCGTCGCCAGTCGTCCCAGCGTCGGCACTGGATGACGTTCTCCATCGCCCCGGCCAACACCGGTTTGCCGCGGGCGGCCATCGACCGCAGATAGCGCGGGATCTGCTCTACCAGTGCCCGCGACCGCGCCGCCGCCGGGTCCTCCACTACGCCGAGTTCCTCGTCGAACATCGTGTACTGGTTGGACTGGTCGAAGTAGCGTTTGACGCCAGCGGCGTCGGTCCAGGCCGGGCACGCCGGGCTTGCCCAGAACAACTCGGTCGAGGGCAGATCCTCCAGCACGATGTCCTTCACATCCCCAGGCGGCAGATGCTCCGCGTCCGGGAAATTCAGCTCGTGCACCGCGACCGCGACCGGGTTGTGGTTCGCCGCCAGGCGCAGCTCGATCCCGGGCACCTGCTCCCAGCCCAGCGAGTCCCCGCCCCACCCGGCGAAATACACCGTCGATGCCAGGCTCATCACGCACCCGCCGGGATGCGCTCGATCCAACGGTCGATCAGCCGCGCCAGCGCCGGAAGCCAACGGCCCGCGAAGATCTCCGGGTCGGTGACGCGGGCTGCGACCAGCACACGAGACTCGGCCCAGGACAACGCGACACCAGCGTCGACGAGTTCGGCCAGTGGTGTGGTCATGTCGGGCTGGGTGTAGGCGCCGCCGGGGCCGACCAGCTCACCCAGGTACACCAACGGCCCCTGAACACCGTGACGGACGGCGGCGTCCCCGTCGCGGCGGCGGCGCTCGATCGAAGCCATGGCGGCGGTGTCGGTGGGATCGATGCCGTAGGAGATCAGGTGCTCCCGCAGCATCTGTACCGCGCGGGCGCGCCGCTGCTCGGCGGCCTCACCGACAGTGCGCAGCAGCCATTCCCCGATGACCGGGTGCGGCTGGTCGAGCTGCCGCCGCAGCGCGGCCGCCCGAACCTGCGCCCGGGCGCAGGAGTCGGTGTAGGTGCTGCCGTAGGCGACCCGCTGCGGGTCGGGTGCATCACCAGCCAACTCGGCGCGCACCGCCGACAGCTCGGCGGTGTAGATCCGCGCGGCCTGCTCAGCCTCGCTCGGCAGCAAGGCCTCGGCGTAGGACCCTAGCGCCGCCGCCCGCTCGTGCTGCCCGAAGGTCTTGGCGCGCACGGCCTCCACCGCGACGGCGAGGAGCAGCGAGATATCGGCGTGGCACTCCCGCAAGGTGTGATCAGCCACCTCGGGGGCGTGCGCACCGACGGCGTAGAAGCCGGGGTCTGTGGTCGCGAAAGCGAGAACGGAAGTCATGGAAGCAGCTCCAGGTGAGGACTCGACAAACCAGAATGTGAATGATGATCGCGAACAAAGATTGCGACCACTGTTCACGTTAGATAGCGTCCCAGGGCATGTCAACACTGGTCGCGACCACCGGTAACGCCAGCGGCTATAGTGCGGGTATGAGCGAAGACGACCGCGGTCGCCGGATCGAGAAAGCCCGCGCGGCCTACGACAAGGCCTCCGACGTCTACGAATCCGCCCGCAAGGCGCTGTTCGACGAGATCCTGACCGGGCTCAAGGAAGGCATGGGGCCCAGCGCAGCCTCACGGCATTCGGGATTCACCCGCGAATACGTCGCGCGCATCCGCGACGGGAAGGTCAAAGGCATCAAAGACGCCTGAATACTCAGGTCGGCGCCGCCGGTCAGATCAGGATGATCAGCGCGACGAACACCAGCAGCAGCAGCGGCACTTTCCACAACCAGCTGGCGGGAATGATCCCCGGCTCAGCCGACCCGAGAACGCCGTCGCGATCCAACTGGCGCAGCCGCTGAAAGGCGTGCCCCTCCTCTTCTGTGGTCAGCATCGGCTGTGCAGGTAGGCGCGGGCACGTCGGGGTGTAGTGCCATTCGTCGTGGCACCACCAATTCGTGCACGTGTACTGAAGCATCGGCGTGTGAGCCCCCTTCACCAACCGGCATGGCGCCGGGCGCTGATCGGTGTGTGGCGAGCGTATCGGCTCCGCCCGTACCGGGTCGCGCGGGCACGAGCGAGTCGGCCCGGACACCGAAAGAGATCGACTGGGACTCTCCTCGAGCACGGACTCGACGATCGCGTGGCCTTTCATCGCCGAGCTCGCAACACCGAATGCGGAAGGGATCACACAACCCCCCCCCCAGTTCATCCGATCTCACAAAAACCCGAAACCCCAACTCACACTTAGCGTGCACCCTCACCGCTTCCCAACTACCCTTCAAACACCCCTCTCAGCTAAACTCGAAACCACCATCTACCAGCGCAAATAGACAGATTCCGTCACACCTCATGCTCCCTGGTCACGAAATCATCACGAACACTTGATGGTTCGGCCGCGCGTACGGTGAATTGTGTGATGTCACTGGCGAAGCTCGGCAGTGGCGACGGCTACACCTATTACTTCCGCTCGATCGCCACGCAAGACGTAAACGATCGCGGTCCGCAGGGCCTTTCGGCCTACTACAGTGAGCGCGGCGAATCTCCCGGCCGCTGGCTCGGTTCCGGCCTGCCGAACGTCGGCATCGAAGCCGGTGAGGTGGTGACCGAAACGCAGATGCGGGCGTTGTTCGGTCACAACCTGCACCCGAACGCCGAAGCGATGATCACCGCCGAGGTAGAAGCGCTGGTGGCGGAGGGGATCTCGCGGCGCACCGCGCGAGCGCATGCGCTGCGGCTGGTGCGGCTGGGTGCGCCCTTCACCAAGCACGCGGCCGCGGAGTACTCCTACCGCTACGAGCGGGCCCGCGCGTATGCCGCCTACAACGCCGAGCACGGCCGGGTCGACTACGCCCCGATCCCCGCTGAGGAGCGCAGCCGCATCGCCACCGAGGTCGCCCAACGCATGTTCGGCGAGGAGTACGGCCGCCCACCACGCGACGACCGGGAGCTGTCGGGCTGGGTTGCCCGCGCCAGCCGGGCACCCTCCAAGCGAGTCGCCGGCTATGACCTGACGTTCACCCCGGTTAAGTCGGTGTCGGCGTTGTGGGCGCTGGCCCCACGCGAGGTGTCGGAGAAGATCGAGGCCGCCGTCGACGCCGCCCTGCGCGACGCCCTGGCCTATCTCGAGGAACATGCGGTGTTCACCCGGGTCGGGCGGCACAGCCGCCGCCAGGTCGACGTCGTCGGCGGCCTGATCGCAACCGCGTTTCAGCACCGGGACAGTCGTGCGGGGGATCCGAATCTGCACGTTCACGTGGTGATCTCGAATGCGGTCAAACGGCATGACGGACAGTGGGGTGCGCTGGACGGACGGATGATCTACCAGCACAACGTCGCCGCGTCCGAGCTGTTCAACACCCGGCTGGAGCACTATCTCGAGCAGTCGCTGGGTGTGCAGTTCGCCGAACGCGCCACCAGCGGCCGCCGGCGGCGCGGGAAGCGGCCGGTGCGGGAAGTCGTCGGCGTCGAGGAGCGCCTCGCCGAAGAGTGGTCGAAAAGGTCGCTGGCGGTAGATGCGGAGCTGGCCAAGCGCACCACGCGTTTCCAGACCGAGCGCGGCCGCGAACCCACGCCGCGGGAGCTTCACGACCTCGCCCAAGAGGCCACGCTGAAGACACGAGGCCACAAGGTGGCGGCGCGGTCGCGGGCGGAGCAGCGCGGCGATTGGCGCCGCGACGCCGTGCAGCTGCTGGGCAGCGCGGCCGCGGTGGACGCGATGGTTACGACCGCCGTGGGCCAGCAGCCGCCGCAGCGGGAGGTCACCGACGCTGCCTGGGTCGAGGCGACCGCGGCGAGGGTCGTGGAGGTCGTGTCGGATTCGCGGGCGACCTGGCAGTTTCGCCACATTCGCGCCGAAGCCACCCGCCAGCTGCGCGGCAGCATCGACCCCGCTGACTGGCACACCCTGATCACCCAGGTCACCGACATCGCACTGTCTGCGCCGCGGTCGATCCCGCGCGGCACCCCGGAGTCCGAGGACATCGCGCCAACAGTCGCCGCGTTGACCCGCCGCGACGGCACCAGCGTGTTCACCACTGCTGGATCCCAGCTCTACACCAGTCCGGAGATCGTCGCCGCCGAGGAACGGCTGATCGCGGCGAGCCTGCTCGAAGGCGGCCGCACGATCCCGGTGGCGGCGGTGGATGCCGCGATCGTCGAGCACGCCGCCAACAACAACGGCCAAATGCTCAACGACGGCCAAGTGCAGTTGCTGCGGGAGTTCGCCACCTCCGGACGCCGGTTGCACGTCGCGATCGCCCCGGCCGGGACCGGCAAAACCACGGCCATGGCAGCGCTGGTGCGCGCCTGGACGGCGGAGGGCGGCAACGTGATCGGGCTGGCGCCGGAAGGCCCGGCAGCCGGTGTCTTGGGGAGCGAGATCGGCGCGGACTCCAAGACCGTGGACATGCTCGTCACGGTGATCCAAGACATCCGATCCGGTGAGCGCGGTATCGAGGACGCCCCGGACTGGGTGCGGGCGATCGGCCCCAGAACCCTCGTCGTTCTCGATGAGGCCGCGAAAACCCCCACACTGAAACTGGATTCGGCCGTGTCCTGGCTGCTGGACCGCGGGGCCAGCGTGCGGGCGGTCGGCGATGACCGGCAGCTGTCGTCTGTGCAAGCCGGAGGCGTGATCCGCGACATCGTCCACCACGCCGGAGCCGCCACTCTCACCAGCGTCGTCCGCTTCGACGACCCCGCCGAACGCGCCGCCTCCCTCGCACTCCGCCAAGGTGACACGGCGGCAATCGCGTTCTACACCGACCACGGCCGCGTCCACGTCGGCACCCTCGGAGCCGCGGTGCATGCGGCGTTTCGGGCGTGGCGGGTCGACTACGCGAAAGGTCTCGACGTCGCCTTGCTGGCGCCGACCAACGAGCTGGTGCGCCAGCTCAACGCCCTGGCCCGCGACGAACGTCTACGCCGCGACGGGCTGCACGGCACCGAAACGCTGCTCTCCGATGGGCTCTCGGCGAGCGTGGGAGACATCATCACCACCCGGGAGAACAACTACCGGCTCCGCATCTCGCAGACCGACCACGTCCGCAACGGCTACCGCTGGAAAGTCCGTGCCGTCCACACCGACGGGCGGATCACCGCCACCCACATCGGGTCCGGCCGGAAAGTCACCCTGCCGACCGACTACGTGCGCGAGCATGTCGAACTCGGGTATGCGCGCACGATCAACTCCGCCCAAGGCCTCACCACCGACACCTGCCACGGCGTGCTGACCGGCAGCGAGGACTGCTTCCAGCTGTATGTGCTGGCCTCCCGCGCCCGTGCTGGCGGACACCTCTACCTCGCCACCGCAGGCGACGGCGAAGACGCTCCTGCCGAGGCGTGGAGCGCTCTGCATCCGCCGACCGCGATCGACATGCTCACCCAGATCCTCGGCCGCGACGGAAACCAAGTCTCCGCAACGACGCAGGCCCGCGAAGCCGCCGACCCTCAGCGGCAGTTCGCCGGAGTCGTCGACGCCTACCTCGACGCCCTCGCCGCAGCCGCCGACGCACGGCTCGACGCCGAGCACCACGCCGCCGTCGCCGCAGCCGCCGAACGACTCGTACCGGGTCTCACCGACGAAGAGGCATGGCCGGTACTGCGCCAGCACCTGAGCATGCTCGCCCTGTCTGGGCGCGACCCGATCACCGCCCTCACCGACGCCGTCGCCGCGCGAGAACTCGGCACCGCCGACGACAAAGCCGCCGTTCTGCACTGGCGCATCGGCCGAAACGCCACCGGCCAAGGCCCGTTGGGATGGGTGCCCGAGGTCCCGCCCGTGTTGCGCGACGATCCGGACTACGGCGCCCACCTGCGGGTGCGTACCGAGCAGGTGCGGGATCTGGCCAGCCAGATCCACGCCACCGCCCGCGCCTGGACACCCGAGACCGCGCCGATGTGGGCGCGGCAGCTGACCGGGCACGCCCCGAACCTCACTGCCGCCCTGGCGGTGTGGCGGGCCGCGCACGCGATCGGCGACCACGATCGACGCCTGACCGGTCCCGTGCAGTACCCCGTCGACGAACACCGCACCCAGCTCCAGCTGGATGTCGCGGTGCGGTCCCGTCTGGGAGATCTCGACGCCGACACCCGACGGTGGGCAGCGCTGGCCCGGGAGGTCGGCACCGGGATCGAAGCGGACTCGTATTGGCCGCAGCTGGCAGGCGAGCTGTCGCGTGCCGCCGCGCGGGGTGTGAATGTGCCTGCCGCGGTGCGGGATGCCGCCGCGCGGTGGCCGCTACCGGATGAGCAGCCCGCGGCCGCGTTGCGGTGGCGGATGACCGAGATCCTCGACAGCGCACCCGACCGCACATTCGACGACGTCCGCGCCCAGCTCACCCGGGCCGGGAAGCTGCAACGGATGGACGACCGCGCCCTGGCCACCCTGGAAGTCTCCCTGACCCGCAAGCTCAGCGACCGCGAACCGGTCATGCGCGTCATCGCGCTCAACAGCGTCGAACATGCCCAAGCCGAGCTCGACAAGCTGCGCCGAAGCCACGAACGCCAACGGGTGCAAGCCGACTCGATCCGCAAGGCGCTGGCCGCTGAACAGCACGCCGACCGCGTCAAACGCCAGCACGACCACGCCCAGCGCCTGCTTGAGCATGCGCACCGCGAGTTCGAGGAGACCAAACGATGGAAGCTGCGGGCCCGCAGTGACCGCCGAGCCGACATCGACACCGCCGCAGCCGCCCTGGAGGCGTTACGCGAGCAGCTGGCCGCCGCCGAGGACACCGCCGAGGCAACGGCTCGCGCGGTGAACCTGGGCAGGCAAGCGTGGGAGCGTGCCCTCGCCCAAGCCGACAACAGCTACCACCTCGCCGCGGAACTCGCCACGGCTCAACGCGAACTCGATGCTGCCGTGGCCAACGAACGCAAGCACCACCAGCGTCAACAGAGCCTCCGCACCCAGATTCAGGCGATCACCGACGAACGCCAGCGCCGCGCCGACCTCCCCGCCGAACAACGCGATCTGGAAAACCGCGCCCGAACCGAACCCGCCGAGACGAGCCGCAATCACACCGCCGACACCCCTGCCGCTCGCCAGAACGCCGCGACCATCCGACGGATAGCCCGCACCCGACCCCGGCGCCGCGCCCTCACCAACAAGCACCCCAAACCCGGTCGCTCCACCACTTCCCGCGCCGCCGCACACGACGACTACGAACGCGCACCCTTCGACATCGGGATCGACTTCCACTACGAGACACCCAAACCGGAACCGACATCAGAACCCGAACGGACATCAGAACCCGAACGCTGGAACACGCCCTATCCCCCACTGCCCTACGAAGGCCCCAGCCACGACCACGGATTCGGGCTGTAGTCACCTCGGCATGGACCCGAGCACGGCATTCGCCGCGCTCGACCGAATCAGCGTCCCCGGCCTCGATCGCGGTCCGGCGAGGTATCGGGCAACTGGTATGCCCGCGAGGTCTCTGGTGGCGTGCTGCTGCTGGGCGCGCGCAGGTCGCTGGCGTTGGCCAGTTGTGTGATGCGCCAAGCCCTGATGGTTTCCTCATCGGCGCCAGCAGCACGCATCCGCTCCACCCGCTGCTCGATCCACTCCTGCCCAGATCCCCGCGCCTGCCTCTGCTCGTGTTGCGCATGCTGGTGCTGCCGTTCGCGCAGGACCAGCAACGGTTCCAGCGCCCGGGCGCGCAACTGCTGGGCGCGCAACAACTCTTGGCGGGCAGTGTGCGCGTCGGCGATCGCGGTGAGCGTGCGCATCATCTGCTCGACGAGCCGCACTGTGTCGGCGGCCGGGTCGGGTCGGTCGGCGTGCTTGGCGAGTTGGATGAGGATCACTGCCACCGCGCCGAGCCCTGGCGGCCTCTGGCATTCCGCTGGTGGGCGCCAGCGTCGGTGGGCGGGCAGTTGCGCGGAGCGGGTCAGCTCCGCCGCCGCATCCGCGAACGCCCCCGGTTTGGACTCCACGCGCCGCGACCAGGCCGCGAACACCCCGGCCGCGCGCCCGGCCGCGCGCGCCCACTCCCCGTGGTTATCGACCGGGATGCTCGCCAGGTATTCGTTCCACGCCTGCAGGTCACGGTGCGCCCGCGCCCACAACTTCGGGTCATCGAGGGTCTGCGCTTCCCGGCCGCGTCGCCCGCCGCTGCGGCGGCCGGCCTTCCACGTCTTCAGCGCCTCCGCACGGGCTTCCGGGGAGTCATCCCACTGGTCGCGCAGCGCGGGCAACGCCAGATCGGTCGACAGAGTGCCCCCTGCGTACCAGGGCCCGGTGTGGGTCAGTTCCTCGGTGGTCAGTGCTTTGCCGCCCGCGCCCAGCCGCGCCACTTCGGTTTTGCGGTCCGCGGCGATGTCCGCTGCGCTGCGCCAGCGCACCGCATACCCGGTGACCTCGCTTCCGCCTTTGCTGTAGCGGGGGCGGATCGAGATCCCCGCATCCCGGATCCGGCGCACGAACTCCGCCTCACCCGCCGACGCCGACGCCAACGCGCGCACCTCCAAGCGCAGCTTGTCCCGCTCGGTCAGCTCCTCGCCGGTGCGGGCGCGGCGTTCGGTCTCCGCCCTCGAATTGCCTTTCAGCGCGCCGCCGTCCTCGCGGCTGGCCAGCACCTCCAGCCCGTACCGGTGCTCCAGCAGGTTGCACACCTTCTGGGAGCGCGCATAGTCGCCCGTGATCCGCCCGGTGAACGGGTCACGGAAGAACGTGTCCACCACGCTGCCGTCCTCGCGGATGAGGGAGGCAGCTATGTGGATGTGATCGCCGCCGGAGCGGTCGGCGCCCGCGCGCCCGTGGCGTACCGCCACCCACCGCACCCCCGCTTGGGCGCGGTCGACGAACCCCATCTCCTTCATGAAGTCTTCCGCGATCGCTTTCCACGTCGCGTCCGACAGGTCGCCCTCTTCGGCGCGCAACGCCAACGAGCAATGCCACACCGGCGCATCCCGCAGCACACCCTTCTCCCCCTTCTCCGGGCGCTCGATCACCTCCACCGCGCCGGTGTTCGCGCTCGCGGCGCGGGCCCGCATCCGGGCACGGGTGCCGTGCAGCTTGCGCGGCAGATCCATCTCCCGCGCGATCTCCAACGCCACATCCCGCGCAGCCCGGTTCGACTCCGGACCATCGAACCGGCCCAGCCACGCCGCCCGCATCACCGACGCCGACCCCGCGACCACATGCCGATCGGTGTGCTCGTTGGCCTTACCCGGCCCCAGCAGATACACCATCAGCCCGCCGAGCTTGGCGCCGCGATTGATGTTCGAGTTCATGCCCGCCGCCCGCTCACCGGCGCGTCACTTCGCGCGCCAGCTCATCCATGTGCGCTGCCCGCGCCGCCAGGTCGTCGAGCACCACGCGTAGCTGGGCGAGGGTGTCGTCGAATTCCTCGGCCAACGTCCCGGTGACGTTCGCCGCGTGCGCGATCTGATTCAGATTGCCGCCGATCTTCGCCAGGTGCTCCACCCGCACCTCATCCATCGCGCCTGCAGCCGACAGCAAGATGCTGGCGAGGGTCTTGCGTTTGGGCCACGGCAGCCACGGGCCCGCCTCATCGGTCTCCCCCGCCGCGCGGCCACCGGTCGGGTTCAGCGCCGACTCCGCCAGATACCGCGGCACCGTCATGTTCGCCTCCGCCGCAGCCGCTTCCAGCGCCGCGGCGTCGGCCGCCGACACCGTCACCCGGAACCGTTTCGCCTCCGTGCCGATGTTCTCCTGCCGCTTCCGATTCCGCGACCGCGCCACAGACTGCATCCGCCGCTTCGACGGCACGCCCGCATGGGCCGCCGATGACGTCGTGGCGGCCGAATCCGGCCGCTCCGGCACCTGGGTGACCACCTCGGAACCCACCTCTCTCCCTGGCTCAGCGCAGCGACACCCGGCACCCGGGTGGACCTCGCCCCAGCGAGGTGACCACACTTATGGCACATAAGTGTTAGCTTGCTCCGCCGGGGCCGCGATTTGAGCGTACCGGAACAAGATCGCTCCGACCAGCACCAAACGGGACCGAACAGGGCACCGCTACCCGCCCGGACATCGGCCGCCGCTGGACCGCCTGAAGCCCCCCGGGGCGAGGGAAGGCGCCCTTTCTGAGCCCCCCTGCCTCAAGACCACCGGAGGGGCAAGCCGGTAGGGTCCAGACACGACGAGACCCCGGCGGCTACGCCCCGCCGGGGTCTCGTCTCTATCTCGGGAACCTGCGTGGAAAGAGTCTTTCCACCGGTGCGGTTCAGTTCGAAGTCACGTGCTCACTTCCAGAGTTCGATCACTCGGGCGCCGATGCCCGCGCATGGTCAGTTGACCGGTCGGGGGCCGGCCACCTTGCTCACCCCGTCGATCGCGCGGCCCACAGTCGAGTGCGGCAGGCCGACGATCTCGGCGCCAATGCGGTTCTTCGAGTGTCCTTGCGAGCGCGCCAAGTAGATGCGCGCCAGGACCTCGACCGGCTGCCGCGACAGCCCGCGCTCCACGACCGCGCGCGCGAACTGGGTGGCCTGCGCGCGAGTCAGCTCATGCGGGAACGGACCGCGATCGACACCCTCACCGGACGCGCTGTCGCGCGCGATCGGCGAGCGAGCGACCGCGCGCGCGAGCGACCCGTCCACCGACTGTTCGCGCGCGATCGACGCCCGACCCGCGCGCGGCGCTGCGGCGGTGTCGCGCGCGATCGGTCGCGCGCGATCGGTGTCGCGCACCAGCGAAACCACGGTGCCGTGATCGCGCGCGGTCGCCGTCTCCGGCTCGGGCTGCTCCGCTTCGGCGGGTGCGGTCTCGTCAGCGCGCGCGGCGATCGGCACGCGATCGGTTCCCAGCTCAGCAGGGTTGCGCGCGGCGATCGGCGCGCGACCGGCAGGCTGCTCGTCGCGCGCGATCGACGCGCTATCGACCGGAACCTCCGCGCGATCGGGCGCAGTGTCGATCGCGATCAGTGACGCATCTTCGATCGCGCGCGTCCCATCCTCGATCGCGCGCGGCCGATCGACCGAGGGCGGCACAACCTGGCCGCGATCGACACTCTCGCGCGCGATCGCACCATTGCCCGACTGCTTGCGCGCGGCGATCGGTGACGGGTCGTCGATCGCGATCGGTGCCGTCGCGCGCGCGGCGAACTCGCGATCGAGTTCTTCGGTGAGTTCGTCGAACTCCGCGCGCAGCGCGCGATCGGTGTCGACCGCATCGAGCGCCGGGCGGGCTGTGCGCGTGGTGTGGTCGGCCCAGTCGGTCATCGGCCGGTAGTCCGGCAGCGTGTACGCGCTGAAGCGACCCTCCAAGTGCTCGGCGAGCCGATCACGCA
>NZ_BDBA01000086.1 GCF_001612745.1 Nocardia amamiensis NBRC 102102
GCGGCGCCCGCCGGTGGCGCGCGCGAGCCGGACCGCGTCCGCGGCCCGCGCCAGATCCGCGAGACGGTTCTCGACGGCGACCTCCATGTTGGTGCGGTCGGTCGGGTCGGCGATCCCCCACCGCACCAGCAGCCGCTGCGGCGACCACCGCCAGTTCAGGCCGCCGGACTGGCCGGTGAGCTGGCGGCGCTCCAACGCCATCGACCGCTCCCAGCCCCACGCCGCGATCAGCGGCGCCATCAACCGCAGCAGCAGCGTGCCCACATCATCGGCGTGCGTCGCGGCGAGCACGCCGGACATGATGGTCAGCACCCACATCGCGATGCCGTCGACACCGGCGGATCCGGTGTCGATCTGCGAGCGCCGGGCACGCATCGCGCTTGTGACGACCATGAGCTCGATGAAGCTGAAGCACAGCACCAGCAGCGGCGTCGGCATACCCAACGCCTCGCTGAAGAACACGAACATGCCCTGCGCGGCAACCGCACTGGCTATCGCCGCGGTGAACAGCGTCGCGGCCCGCTCAGTGGTGACACGCACCTTCTTGTCGCCGGTCGCGGTCGTCGATTCCGGGTCGGAGAACATCAGCGGGGGCCTTTCTCTGTGGCGGTGGCGGCGTCGAGGGCGCGTTGCAGGGCCTGGATCTGGGTCTCGTGGGCGGCTTGGATGCGGGCGATTTCGGCGGCGTGGTCGCTGCGCAGCTGCTCGCGATCGGTGCGGGCTTCGGCGCGGGCGCTGGTCAGCTCCACACGCAGGCGCCCGATCTCCGCGCGATCGGCGGCGGCCTGGGCCTTCGCCTCGTCGCGGATGGTGTCGACCTGGGCGCGCAGGTCTTCTCGTTCGCTGCGGGCCTGCTCGCGCACCTGGGCGAGATCGGTGCGCAGCCGGTCGGCCTCGGCGCGGGCGTCGGTGGCGGCCTGCTCGGCGACGGCTTGGGCGGACTCGGCGCGGACGCGGGCCTGCTCGGCTTCGTCGCGGGTGTCGTTGGCTTGGGTGATCTGGAGGGCCGCATCGTGCTCGACGCGGTCGATGCGCTCAGCTGCTGCGCGGTCGGTGGCGGCGATGCGTTCGGCTGATTCTGCCTCCACCGCGGCGATCCGGGAAGCCGATTCGCTGCGCACCTGTTCGAGCTCGGCGCGGGCGGCGTCGACGAGGGCCTGATACTCGGCGATCCGCGCGTCCCGCTCGGCCTGCGCCGCGGCGACTCGGTCGGCGGCGTCCCGCTGGGCCTGCTCAGCGCGATCGTTCGCGGCTTGCTCGGCTGCCGCGATTCGGGTGTCGGCATCGCTGCGCGCCTGCTGAGCCTCGCCGCGGGCGGCATCGACCGCGGCCTGATGCTCAGCGATACGTGCGTCAGCCTCGGCCAGGCGTTCGTCTCGCTCGGCGAGGGCGTCCAGCGCTGCGCCCTCGGCCAGCTCCTTGTCCTCCAGGGCGCGGTCGCGTTCGCGGCGGGCGGTGATGGCCTCGGCCTCGGCCTCGGCCGCTGCGGTGCGAGCGGCGTCGACCTCGGCTTGGGTCTCGGCGCGGATACGGGTCACCTCCGCAACCGCGGCGTCGGGATCGCCGGCGGTGGCGACGATCTCGGCGACGCGGTCGATCAGCTCGGTCTGCTGGCGGCGGTGGGCGGTGGTGACCATCTCCCACTGCGCCAACAGTTCGGACAGGCTCGCCCGCGCTGAGGTCACCGGTCGCGGCGCCGGACGCTGGACCTTCGGTGTGGCACCGCCGGCGGCCTCGAGTTGCAGCTCACGTCGACGTTGGAACGCTGTCGCACGGTCGTGGCGCCGCCGCACCCCGTCCGGATCGACATGCCACTCCCCGCAATAGTCCGACCGGCGGCCCCGGCCTGGCGGGGCGGGTGGCAGCGGGTGGCCAGCCGCCACCCAATCCCCGATCGCGGTGTCGTAGGCGACCGGGAACTGGCATACGCGCTGCTCAGCGGCAGCATCGCCCCCGGTTTCCCCTGAGGCGGTCTCTGAATTCGTCACTCACCCATTCTACCATATTTGTTTTCGTTCATCGTTTTAACGTTGAATATTTACGTTTTAGAAGAACGTTATTTGCCCCTCTGCTGATTCGGCGACAGGCGGTGGCTCGCTCCGCCGGTTACGCCTTCGTCGGTCGCACCGCGGTAAGAGCTCGATGACCAGGGGCTTCGCCGAGAGACGGGTTGCGCAAGTGGGAGAAGCGCCTCATGGGCCGGTGTGGTCGTTCTCTTCGCCGCCCACAGCGCGGTATCGTCTCGGCTGAATCGAGCCAGGTCGCAGCCCTGTCCGATAGGGCGCGGGGCGATGTGCTCGCTTCCCATTCGCCGCACCCGGCCCGGGTGGAAAGACCCTTTCCACTGGCCGGGGCTTAGCTAGGAGTCACAGCCCATGACGACGGCAGACACACGCCGAGTCCTGCGAGTCCTGTTCTCGACGTTGAAGGGCGGCCCTGGTAAGACGACCAGTGCGATCCTGACGGCGGTCGCGCTGGCACGCCGGGGCCTGAAGGTGGTCGTCATCTGTGCCGACACCCGCACGCGCGGCGCCACGGATTGGGTTCAGGAGGCGGAGCGGGTCGGTGACCGGGTGCCGTTCCAGCTTGCGATCTGGCATGAGAGCGACGGGCCGCTGTCGCAGTACGCCCGGACGGTCGAGCGTTCGACCGGCGCTGACGTCGTGATCATTGATACCGGCGGTGAGCAGCCGGAGAACTTCACCCACGGCTGCTTGTACGCGGACTGGCTGATCTGCCCGGTCGGCCCATTCCGCGCCGAGCTGCGACGGCTGGTGCCGACCTATCAGAGCGCGGTCGCGGTCAACGACTCCGGCTCCCCGCTCGAGGTCAGTGTCTTGCTGACGCGCTGCCCGGCCGCGCACAAGGGCAAGGCCAAAGATGCCCGTGAAGCGCTCACCTCGAACCTGGTCAGCGATACCGGCGAACTCGATCTAGACACTCCGTACGCGCTGGGGCTGGACGTGCTCGACACCGAGATCTCGCGTGGCGTCGCCTATGACGAGTTCTACGGCCTCATCCCCGACGATGTCGGCGAGTACGACGACCTGGCTGAAGAGATCCTGGCCCGCCAGCGCGCGGACGAGGCAGCCTGATGCCAGCGCCGCAACGGCCGAAAAAGGGCCGCAGTGGATCCGGTGGCCTAGCGTCCACGGCGCACAGCGACACCGCAGACATCGTCTCGGCCGTGATCACCGCTGCCCAAGGCGAGCCGCTGACCGACGGGACGGGCACTACTCCCCCACCCGCAGCCCCGCAGATCGATGCGTGGGCTCCGCTGTCGGCGTTCGCGCACCGGCCGGACAACCCGCGGTGGGCGCGCGAGTACGACCCGGAAGCGGATCCGGAGCTGGCCGCGTTCGCGGCGACGGTCGACGAGTTCGGCATCCTGCAGGCGGTGACGGTGTGCTCCCGGCAGGCGTGGCTGGAACACCACCCCGAAGCCGAGTTCGACGTCGAGGTCCGCTTCGTCGTCATCATGGGCAACCGCAGGCTTGCCACCGCCCGGCACAAGAAGGTCGACGGGTTGCCGCTGCACCGCAACGACCGGCTCGCTGATCCGAGGCTGAGCAAGGAAAGCGGCATCATTGAGAACTACCACCGCAAGCCCTACGACCCGATCCGCGAGGCCGGCGAGATGGCCGCGGTGCTCGCGATGACCGGCGAGAGCAAGCGGGCCTTCGCCGAGCGGATGGGAATCTCCCACACCCAGGTGAACCAGCGCCTGCAGCTGCTGGAGCTGATCCCCGAGTTCCAGGGCATGGTGTCGGACCTGGCGATGCCAGTGCAGAAGGCCCTCAAACTCGCAGTACTCACCGCTGATGACCAGCGTGCGCTGCTGGAACTCGGCCAGCCCTACGACCCAGCCCAGCTCATCACCGAGCCGGAGACCGGCGCCGGAGGTGAAGTCGAGGATGGAAAGAGTCTTTCCACGACCACGGCGGTGAAGATCCCCAAGAGCAGCACACCCGACGACGTCGCCCAAGTGCTGCGGGACAAGCTCGACCCAGCTCTTCTCGATGCAGTCCTGCACATCCTCAACGGGGATGCGTGACCAGCGCGACTACACCGCGGGTCCAGGCGAGTAGTGACAGCGTCATTCTGGTGGGCCAGCGGCTATCTGGGCGGCCCAAATCGCCTCGTCTAGGCCAGGATCCAGGTCCCACGGCGCGAGCCGCACGATCGGGTCGGCGTCGGCGTCGTGGTCGGCGGGGATCTGGTGCCGCAGTTCCAGCCAGGCGTGCCATTGGGCGCGCTGGCGCTGGATCCGGGCAACGTATTCGGCGCGCACCTCGTGCAGGCCGTGGGCGTCGGCGATGTCGTCGAGAGTGATCTCGCCGGGGGAGACGGTGCCGCGGCCGCGCGTGATGAGCCCGGCCTGGGCGAGGACGGCGAGGGTGTCGTAGCCGCTGCTGCGACCGACGCCCGCGGCCGCGAGTACGTCGGCGACGCTGGTGAGGCCGGTATCAACGATCAGCTGGTAGACCGCGCGGTGGTGTAGCCCCAGCACCCGCCACGCGTCGTGGACCGGCCTCAGCTGCACACGGTCGAACGGCACGGGCACCACGGCCTGGTCCAGCTCCGGACCGCTGTAGGCGGTGACCAGGCTGTAGCAGTCCGCCTCCCGACCGACCGCGCGGCGGATCCGCAGGATCGGACTACCCGGCCGCTCCCGCAGGTCCGCCAGCACGTCGGCAACCGTCCCGACCGCCAGCATCCCGGCGAAACCGGCGAGCGCGCGCACGCCGACCGCGACCAGTGGCGTGCCGTCCCGCCCGACCTTGCCCGCTACCAACGCCGCATAGGCCAGTGCGTCCAGCACAGCGATGACAGTCCAGCGGTGTTGTTGACCGGGCCAGGTCTGGTGGACCCAAGCGTGGGCTGTGGCAAGCCAGCGCGTGTGGGTATCGCTGTGCAGCGGAGCAGATTTCGAGCCGTAGGCACCTTCGGGGGGTGTGAGCTCTATGGTCCTGTGTTCGGGAGACCGGACTAATACACCCGGGGTGATCCAGCGGGTACAGACGCGGTCCCAGTCGGCGGCCAGCTCCTCGTCGGGACGCTGGTAGTGCGCGTACGCGCCGGCCAGGCCACGCCATGTGTCGTCGCGGCGGGCGCGCACATCATCGAGGCTCCAGCCGCGTTTCGCGCACGCGGCCAGGACGCTGGCACGGGCCTCCGACCGGGAGGGCCAGCGCCCGTCGGCGGGCATGGCGCCGGTGACCGCGAACGCCTCCACATGGCCCGGGATAGGGCTATGCCAACACCAGTGCCCACGCAGCCGCGCAGCGCTGCCCACGCCCTCCCACAGATCCGCGGACAGCTCCGCGGGGGCAGCTGCTGGCGTGGGCGTGGGGTCCGGGTCGACACCCAGGTACTCCCGCAGGCGCGCGAGCAGACCCGGTTCCGCGCCCTGGCGCAGCGCGGCCGCCGCCTCGTCCACCGGACCGTCCAGCTCGCGGACCGCGCCGTCGCGGGTCGCCGACCCGGGCGGGGTGATCGCACCGGTTTTCGGGTTGAGCATCAGGCCGATGTCGAGCGTGGGCAGCCGGGAGGCCAGCAGCCGCATAATCGGCTCGATCTCGTCGCGACTGTGCGTCTCGCCCGGCGCGAACGACGCGAGGACGTGGCGGCCGCGGTTACCGGGGTTGTGGTCGGACACCGGGATCGCGCCGCAAGCACGCAACCACGCCCTGGCGTAGGCCGCGTCCCGCGCCACCGCGACCGGCCCACCGCGCTTGGAGTCGAAATCCAGCGCCACCAGCCGTGTGCGGTGCGCGGGGTCGTAGACCGGCAGCGCGGCCGGGTCCGCCGGCGGACGCCGCGTCAGACGCCGCGTGCCCTTCGTGGTGTTCGTCGCGGGGTCGATCAGCCGCATCGACGGCCGCGCCGCGATCAGCGGGGCGAGAGTCGCCCAGGCCAGCTCACGGGCCGCGTCGGCGGGAGCTGGAACGTCAGTGTCGGTGTCAGGTAGCGGGAAGAGTGCTGGTCGCAAATTGTGACCGTCGTCGACGGCCGCAATGCTTTGTTGCGAATTCGCACCCTTGCTACGCTTATGCACGCTTACCACAAGCGTTGGATTCCTTTATGGGTATCGGGGTCCGAACGAAGGCCTTCCAGCGGCAACTGGGGGCCTTCACCCATTTCTGGGGGTGTCACGCCCGCACTATGGCGGGTGGGTTCTCCGGGCGGGTCAGGCCGAGAGTTTCATGCCCTCCTCGTACGTCGGGGGAAGTCCTGGATAGGCCGGGAGCCCGAGCTCGCGCCGCAGCGCGACCTCGTAGAACGCCCGGATGTTGATTCCTCGCGCGGCCGCCTCGTCAGCGATCGCAGCGACAACTTCGCGCGACAGGTCGATGCCGACCTTTTTCGTGGGGGGCAACTTCGCGGTTCGAGCCATGGTCTTACTTCCTAGAGGTTTTCAACCTTGCAGTGCGGGAGGCGCGCCGGAAGGGCAATCCACACGCTTTGTGTGGATTGCGTTGGTCACGGCATCTGGGCGGCCGCCTCGACGAGAGTGAGTAGTTCGTCGGGCTCCCAGTGTCCTTCCACACCAGGCAGTTTCGAGAGGTAGGTAAGGATCACGGGGATCTCCCACTTGTGCGACTCGTAGAGGCCGGCCGCGAGCATTCCGAGGTAGCGCACTGACGGCTTTCGGATCTCGACAGTGGCCGTGTCCCAGGGGGAGGTAAAGGTCACGACAGGAAACCCGTCCACGTCGTCGACATGGACGAGGGTCTCGTATCGACCGGGGCCGATCTGGAGCTTGCCGTTGGCCACGATCGCTGCCACGTCGAGATCCGGTGTCTCTCCGGGAATCCGGTACATCTCCTGGGTGGCTAGGTCGCTGAACTGTTGGTAGGTGAGCAGGTAGCCCCGAGCTGCTGCGCCTTTCACCCAGCTGTCTTGGGGCTGGTCCGCGTAGAAAGCCACGCCGCCGGTCCAGACCGGAGACTGCCAGGCGAAGTAGATGCTGCCGGGCAAGGTCAGAGGCGTGGTCTTGAGCGGCGGCGTGCGGTCACGAAATCCGGGATAGGTGTGCCCGGTTCCCGGTGGTGTTCCTCCCTCGATGTAGTACGCCAGCCGTCGGGCGTGGAGATTCGAGCCGTATGCGGCGTACCACACGTGGGTCACAGGAGGGGCCTTTCGTCGCTGAGGGGCAAAGAGACTCGCGCGAGTCAGTCGCGTAGCGGCTGGTGGTTGCCGCCGGAGATGGGCCGGTAGTACATGCCGCCAGGCCCTTGGCGAATGCCGCGGGCTTCGTTGTCGAGGGCGCGGGCCGCCTGGTCGAGTGCGGTGTTCCAGTCCTCGCTCAGCGCGGGGTCTTTCATACCTGCGACCAAGCTGGAGGCGGCCTGCCAAATCGCGGCCTCACCGGTGGGGTCGTACCGATCGCCGTTGTCGTTCATAGGGATTTCCTTTCCTGGGTTAGGTTGTCGGACCGTTGCTGGCGGGGCGGGTCTCTGGAACACGGAGGTCGTAGCAGAGCCGTAGAGCATCGCCACTGAAGACACTGAGCAAGACCCGAACGCGGCGGCCAGTGGCGTCTATGCCGACGCGGGCGTGCTGCCCGACGGGTGTGCCTGGCTGCTGCTCGAGCAGCGCGGCCTCGTCGGGTTCAGGCATTCGGACAGTGATTTCGTCTGAGAACTGCACCTGCCGAAAGCCCAGCGCGCGGTAGATGCCGCCGGGATAGACGACGTTGTCGGAAGTCCGCAGTGGGGCGACGCCGTCGATCTCCATGTTGGCGATATCTAGCGGGGTCCAAGTGTCCGCGATCATGGCCAATTGCTCTGGAACCTGCGGCTTCTGGACGTACCGCAGTCTCCTCCGCCGCAGGAGAAGCGTCCCGGGTCGGCATTGCAGATAGCGGGCCACCTCTGCGGTAGCAGGCAGCTCCAGAACGCTGTCGACGACTTGGCGTGTCTCCCACCCTTCCGAGTGAGCGTCGGCCTCCCACTGGTCGATTCGGTTGACCGGATCGTCGGAGTAGGCACCGAGTTCGAACTTCGTCAGATGCCAGGTGATGAGGTCGCGGCTACGTACGGTCCGGCCGATGCCTGCAACTGCCGCGGTGAGTAACCCCTCTTGCTCAAGTCGCCGGATCGCCTCTCGGATCGTCGGCCGACTGAAGTCGTACCGCTCCGCGAGATCCAGCTCAGCCGGGATCTTGTCGCCGGGCTGGAGCTGACCTCGGGTGATCTGCTCGCGGAGATCGTCGTAAACGATCTTCCATCTCGGTCGCCTGCTCATGGTCTCCATCTTCTCTGTAAGGACAGACATGACAAGGGTATTGCCCTGTCACAGACTTTGTCATTACAGTCATTACATACCTGACAGACATTACAAGATCAGGGTCGAAAGGGGAGTAATGGCAATCCAGCGAGAGGGGCAGTGGTTGACCGCGTCGCGGTCGGATCACGTTGCCTGTGAGGTGTCGGAGGGGGTGTTCCGGCTCTCGTTCGCGCCGGATCTCCTGGTCAACGGGGTGCAGGCGGTGGCCGGCCTGACGTTGGCCGAAATCGTGGCCGAGTGGGATCAGCTGCTGTGGGTCGATAGCCCGAACACCGCGATGGTGTGGAAGCTGCTGGCCGGTCAGGCGCGTCCGCTCGGGTTGGACGTGCTGGACGCGGTGATCCGCTGCATGCAGTCGGAGTGGCCGACCACGGCGGCTGAGTGGGCGGTGTGGTCGCGATGAACGCTACGCAGCTGCTCGCGCGGGCGGTGTCGACTCGTCCGGTGGCGACGGTGCATGTGGGTCGGCACGTCATGTCCAGCGAGCAGACCGGCCACATGGCCCGCTATGTCGGTGAGGGCCGGTGGACCGTGGATTATCTGCCGGGCCGTCAACTGACTAAGGACCAGGCGCTCGCGGCGATGAAGGTCGCGGCCGTGAATACCGCGACGGGCCAGGAGCGTGAGGTCGGCCGGTGGGCTGCCGCGCTGGGACTGACCACGGCGGAAGCGCTGGGTTTGGCCGCGATGCGCGCTGGTGCTGCGGCTGAGCGAGCGACGGGGCTGGAGCGGTGATGCGCTCGGGGATCGGGCACATGGCTGCTGCGTTCGCGGCGGTGCTTGCGGCCGGAGTGCTTGTGCTGCTGCTGGTCACGACCGCATTCCCGGGGCATGAGGGTTCGGCTCCGGCGACGCCGCGCCCGCTGGGCCCGTGCGAGCCGTTCTGCAGCCTGCGCACCACCACAGCGGTTCCGGGTGGTGACGCGCGGTGACGAACACCGAGATCGGTTCGGGGGTGCGGGTTTTCCAGCTGCACCGCGACGTCGACGTGACCGGGTTTTCCGGGACGGGTGTGGTCGCCGATGGCGTGATCTGGCCTGACGGCGCGGTGTCGATGCGCTGGCGCGGTGCGGTTCGCACGACGGTCGAGGCGTCCTGCCTGGCCGACATCCAACTCATTCACGGCCATGACGGCGTTACCCGCGTCGTTGTGGCCGATCGCGTGTTCGACGTGGAAAGGCAGGGCTGATCAGTGGATCGGCGTATCAAGGACCCGACGCAGCGTGCCGGTGCTGGCGGGGAGTGGAAGGAGCTGGTCGCGGTCAGCGCGATCGGCGCCACCTCGTTGGGGGCGTCGCTGTCGCTGCGGATGGCACCGGTTTTCGGCGGGCCCGAGCAGGACAACATTCCGTGGAACCCGCTGTCGCTGGCCGCGCACATGGCCATCACGCAGGATGTGGTGTGGTCGGGTGCTGCGACCGCGTCGGCGTGTGTGCTGGCCGGGGGATCGTTTGCGGCAGCAGGGGTTTCGGCGTGGGGCTGGCGGTGGGTGTGCTCCAAGGGCTGGCAGCGCATCGGCGCCGGGCGGGGCCCGAAGGTGGAGCGGCTGCCGGTCGATGACCGCGCGAAGTTCATGGGGCGGGGTAAGGCGCTGGCACCGTTGGCGGCCCGCGTGGTCGCGGAGGCCTCACGGCGGTTGAAGGTGGCGTTTCCGAACGCGGAAGCCACTGCTGATCTGCGGATTCCGGCGCGGTCGGGGGTGGCGATCGGTGTCTCGGTCGAGGAGCGGCAGTGGCTGTTCGGCAGCTACGAGGACTTGCACATCGACATTTGGGGTCCACGCCAGGGCAAATCCACTTCTCGGGTGATCCCGGCCGTGCTGGAGGCGCCCGGGACGGTGGTAACCACCAGCAACAAGGCCGATGTAGTCGCGGCGACGATCCAGATGCGCAGGGAGGTCGGCGACTGTTTCGTGTTCGATCCCCAGCGCATCGCCGGTCGGACGGAGCCGTGGAGCTGGGACCCGCTGTCGTATGTGATCCCGCCGGAGCAGCGGCCCGAGTTGCCGCAGCCCACCGCCGCGCTGCGCGCGGTCGAAGACGGGCCGGTGTTTGTCGACGAGCCCGCCGACATGCCCGACCGGGACGCCGAGCCGGAGCTGGTGTGGGGTGCTGAGCAGCGTGCCGCGCAGCTGGCGGGGCATTTCGCCGACGGCGACGACGGTCAGGACGCCAAGCGGGATGCGTTCTTCGACCCGGCTGGTGAGGATCTGCTCGCGCAGTTGCTGCTCGCCGCGGCGTTGGCGGATCGCCCGATCTCGCAGGTGTGGGAGTGGCTGACCGCCGAGACGAATACTGAGCCTGCCCGGATCCTCGACCTCGCGGGCCACCACTTGGCCGCCCGGGGTCTGTTCGCTATGTACAACGAAGACCCGAAGCAGCGCTCCGGTGTGTTCGGTACCGCCCGGAAGATGGCGCGGATCTTGAAGTCGCCGGAGTTGCGGCCGTGGATCGAGCACGGCGCGAACCGCCGGCGCTTCGACCACCGCGTGTTCGCCGGATCAGACTCCAACACGCTGTACCTGCTGAGCATGGAAGGCGCGGGCAGCGCCGGGCCGATCCTGAACGCGTTGACCGCTGCGGTGCTGGAGTCCGCGGTTCAGCGTGGCATCGCCCATGGGGGCCGGTTGCCGACGCCGCTGATGGCGGTGCTGGACGAGGCCGCGAACGTGGTGCGCTGGAGGGATCTTCCGAAGCTGTACAGCCACTTTGGTTCTCGCGGCATCGTCGTGATGACCGTGTTGCAGTCCTGGGCTCAGGGTGAGCGCTGCTGGGGCGCAGGCGGCATGAAAGCGCTGTGGGGCGCAGCGAACGTACGTGTCCTGGGTTCGGGCCTGGATGATGTGCCGTTCTTGCGGGAACGCGCCGAAGTGGTCGGCCAGCACAACGAGCTGACCGGCTCTGTGTCCACCTCCAGTTCTGGTCGCAGCGTTTCGCGCAGCCTCACCGAACGCCAGACCCTCACCGTCTCGGAGCTGCAGTCGCTGGCGCGCGGCCGGATGGTCGTGTTCGGCAGCGGTTTCCCCGCCACCTTGTGCGTCGCGGTTCCGTTCTGGCAGCGCCCCTACGGCGCCCGGGTGCAGGCCGACATCGACGCCGCCGCCGCTGCGGCCGCCAAGTCCGCGGCCGCGCTCTTCCCCGTCCAACAGCCGTCGGTCGACGGCGCCCAGAGCCGAGAGGAGGGAGCGGCGTGAGCCAGTTCCCTGACGACGGCGAGGACCTGTTCCAGGCGCAGGTGCTGGCGAAGGTCGACGAGATAGAAGCCGCCGACCCGGCCCCGGCCGGGCAGTCCGGCGCGGACGGCAAGGGCGGCGACGAGCCGCCTCCGCCGCTGTTCCCCAACCACATCGAGTGGGTGACGCATTGGTTGGCGCCGATGTACGCGCGGGAGGTCTCCGACGACGTCACCTCCAACGCGTGGTGCCCGTGGTGGCTCAAGCACCCGGAGGCGTGCTCGACGTTCGAGGCGATGTGGCGGGCGTGGGAGCACTACCGCCTCGACGGCAAGACCGGCATCTCGGTGTGGTGGCGCGATCACTGCCACCCGCACATGACCCGGCTCATGGACCCCGCCGGGACCTTCAAGTTCTGCTCCGTACGCGGCCATTTCATCAACGGCCAGCTCAAGCCGCTGCCGCTGGCGTCGCCCGGCGCGGTCCTGTCGTCCCCGGCCTTCACAGAGGCCGGGGCTGTCTCCACCACAACCTCAGGGAGGACAACCCATGTCGGACGCCTTTTCGCCCGCCTCACAGGCCGCTGACGCCATGCCGCCGATGCCGAGCAGGGCCGAGCTGATCGACGCAATCCACGACCTGTCGCGCCGCACCCGCGACGCGATCGACGATGCCGCGCTCGGGCTCGGCGAGCAGATCCTCACCGCGGTGCGGGCCGGTCAGGTCCTGCACGCCGATGAGGCCGCTCGCGCGGAGGTGGTGGTCACCGAGCTGCTCGACGGCGCGGACTCGGCCTACGCCTGGGAGCGAGTCGCGGACGCGGAGCTGTACGAGGCGTGGATGACCGCACAAACCGAGAACCCCACCGCCGACCCCGGAGCGTGGGTCGAGAACTTCGCGCCCGCAACGGATTTCCCCGACGCGATCTGGCTGCGCCGGATCCAGGCCAGCGGTCACGACTTCTCCCTCAGCCGGGAGGGGCTGCGCGCCACGGTCGACGAGCTGGTCGAGTACGTCGGCACCGACCCCGACCAGGCCGAAGGTGGCGCCGCGCGCTGGGAAAGCTACCTGCGCGAGCTGACCGACGCCGTCGTCTCCACCATCCGCAGCAGCGACGTCGTCACCGCTGGCGAAGCGGCGCGGCTGGATCGGCTGGTGGCGGCGTTGGCGAACTTCGAGGACGCGCGGGGTCTGGCGGGAGAGGACACCTGGCAACTGGCCACCGACCCTGATGCCTACCAGGCGTGGTTGACCTCGCGTGCGGTGCGCATCGTGGGGCATCTGACCAGCGACCGCAGCGGCTGGACC
Source organism: Nocardia amamiensis NBRC 102102 (assembly GCF_001612745.1). Lineage (GTDB taxonomy): Bacteria > Actinomycetota > Actinomycetes > Mycobacteriales > Mycobacteriaceae > Nocardia > Nocardia amamiensis. Next base: position 12,773 of record NZ_BDBA01000086.1, read on the forward strand.
AACGATGCAGGCGAGTTCGTCGACGCCGCTGGGCTGCGCCCGTTCCGTCCGGACAGCCTGCACCCGGGCGACTACCAGCTGCTCACCCGCAACGGGGTGGAGCAGGCATTCGCGCAACTGTGCGCGGCCGCCGACCCTTTCATGGAACAGACCCTGCTCACCCGGCCCCGCGATCTGCTCGACCGAGGGGAGCTGCGGTTCGTCGAGGCGGCGGAGTCCATCCTGGTCACCGCCCGCGCCGCCGACGTGCTGACCGTCTCGGAGGCCGGACGCGCCGAACGGGTGGTCGCGTCCCTGGCCTCCGGTGAGTACAACGCCGACATCGTGCGCGACAACCGCGCCTGGCAGCTGGTCACCGAACCGGACGCCTACCGGGAATGGATGACCGCCCGCAACCGCACCGTGCACGCGGCCAGCGCGCAGGACAACACGGCAGCCGTCGAACAGGACCTGATGACCACCCAGGTCGCCGAGCTGCGCCACGAAGCCCTCGACCATTCCGTGGCCGGGCCCGGCGCACAGCACGCGCGAGTAGCGGATTCGGTTGAGCCGGACTGGAACTCGCGGGAATGGCGGCAGACGGACGCGGCGATCGCGGCCGAGCGGATCATCGACAACCCGGCTCTGGCGGCGCAGTTGCTGGCGGGCGCGGGCCACGACGAGTTGGTCACCGCAATCGTCGCGACCGCGCACGGGCAGCTGCGAGAGTGGCAGAGCCTGCGCCAGGAATACACCCACCTCAGGGATGAGCTCGCCCAGCTGCGGGCCACGGTCAACTCCTCCGCCGCCCAGCAGTTCACGCAGGTTCCGCCGGGTGTGGCGCTGGAGTTCCCGGTGCCGGTGAACACCCAAGCCGTGGAGCCCTCGCAGCCGTGGTGGCGCCCGTGGACCCAGGTCCTCGGCGGCGGCAGAAGCGATCGAGGGGTACCCCGGTGAGCACACCGGACCCGAGGACGGCGGCCGCGGCTGCACGGCCGTCGTTCGATCGCATCACCGCAGCCCTGGACGCATTCGCCGCCGCGAACGGCCGCAAGCCTGGCCCGGCGTCGTCGTACGGGGAGTGGACCAAATACCGGTGCCCGTCGCACGACGACCACAACCCCAGCCTCGGGCTGATCTACGACGCCGAGAAGAGCCGCACCACGGTGCGCTGCTTCACCGGCGAGTGCACCGACGAGGAAGTCCTGCACGCCATCGGTTTGAGTGTCCGGGATCTGTTCGACGCCCCGCGACGCGGTTTCCGGCACCGCTCCCCGCAGGCGGGGCAGGCCCGCCAGGGCGGCCAGCGCCCGAACCGGCAGCAGGGCCCGGACCGTGAGGGCGGCAATGTCGTCGCGTTCCAGTCTCGTCGTGACCGGCTCGGGAAGGTGACTGGTCCGCGGCGGGAGGCCGCGATCTACGCCTACACCGATGAGCGGGGCAACCCGCTGGGTGAGGTTGTGCGCGTGCATATCCCGCACGAGCACGGCATCGAAAAGCTGTTCCGGCAGCGCAAGTGCGACGCCGGGGGCCGTTGGTCCGGAGGCGGATTCGCGCCCGTGCTCTACCAGCTTCCCGCCGTCCGGGAGGCCGTCGCAGATGGCGAGACCATCTGGCTGGTCGAGGGCGAGAAGGACGCTGACCGCGGCCGTGGCGCGGGCCTGGTCACGACCTGTAATGCGATGGGCGCGGGCTCGTTTCGCCCGGAACACGCTCACCAGCTGCGCGGCGCCGCGCGGGTGGTGATCGTCGCTGACAAGGACGGACCCGGTTACCGGCACGCCGCGCGAGTGGCGCAGATGCTGACCGGCCGCGTGGGGGAGCTGCTGGTCGTGGAGGCCGCGACCGGCAAGGACCTGTCCGACCACATCGACGCCGGGCACGGCGTGGAGCTCGACGAGTTCATCCGCGTCGATGCCTCGGTCCTGGCGGGCGCGCTGAGCGCTCCGCCCGCCGGCCACCTGCATCAAACCCAGCGCTCTCCCGAGCCGCCCCAGCCGCAGCGCAGCGCTCCGGAGGCGGAGCCGGAGCACAACCCCGACTACGAGCATGAGCCGCCGCCGGATCCGGCCGACGACGACATCAACCCTTTTGAAGAGGAGACCCCTGTGAGCGAGCACGCCGCAGACATCGACCACGCCGCCCGCGATATGGCGGTATTCACCCGGATGCTGCTGACCATGATGACCCAGTGGGCCCAGGCTGCCGCGCTGCGGCGTCAGCGCAGCCTGGAGTTCGCGGCGCGTCAGGCCGCCGCCGAGGCGGAGCTGGCGCAGAAGCGGCACGAGGCCGAACGCAAAGCGATGCACGCCAGTTTGGATGGTGTCGGGTCGGACAACTGGTGGAAGATCGCCTCCGCCGACGACGTCGTCGAAGCCTGGTACGAGGCCACCTCATGGAGCGCCCACGACGCGAAAGCCGAGCAGGTCCGCCAAACCCTCGCCGCCGGGCTGCGGGACCGCTGGAACGTCGATGTCGACGAGTTGTCTCGTGGTGCCGACCCGGACGCGGTCGAGCGGATGGTGCACAACGCCTACTCCGATGGCGCGAGCCTGGATCGGGCGCGGTTAGCGCAGAAGTACGCGATCAACGCCACCGCCGAGATTCCCAACCTGAACGACGACCAGCGCAAAGCCGTGTACGCCGCGATCGAGGAATACACGCACGCGGCAGCGAAATCGCTGGGTATGCGGCGCAGCTCGACCCCACCCGCACCAGGTGTGGAGGCCACACAGGAGGCCGCACGCGCCCGGGTGCGGTTCCTGCTCGCCGAAGCCGACCAGGCAGCCCAGGACAAGGTGCTGTTCGCACTCGACTACCTGACCACGGATCCGCGGGCGGCGATCGGTGAAGCCAACTGGGGTGCCGATTCCGATACCCGCGCGAAGATGGACGTCGCGTTGAGCGAGTACCAGGCGCGGTTGGCGCGCGGCGCGGACACCAGCCAGATCGTCGCGGAGCTGACCCGGCTGGTGGCCGAACTCCCGGAGGCCGACCGCGACACCGCACGGGCCCGCGGCAAGGCGATCAAAGCCGCACCGGGGCAGGAGTTTCCGCCGTTGTGGCCGGGCGCGGTCGACAAGGACGCGTTGGGGCAGAAGATCGCCGATTACGTGCAGGCGGCCCGGTCGCAGATGGAGGCGGATCAGGCCAAGGCCGCCAAGTTGCGGGAGGAGATCGAGGCCGCCGCCAGGGCGAAGGGCTCCGGTTTGGCCCCGATCGAACGCGACGCCATCAAACTCGCGCTCGCCGATGCCGCAGCCCCCGGTATCGGTCCGGAACCGAAAACCGTGTGGGCGGATAAGGAGTCGGCCTACCGGATCCGCCGCACCGAGGCACGGCAGGAAGCGCAGCGCCGCGCCGAGGAGACCCGCGCGGCGGTGGTGGCGGCGCTAGCGGCCGCTGGGCACCAGGTCGAGGACGGTCAGGCGCAGAAGTACGAACCGGTGTGGAACGCCATCAACCGCTTGACGCGTGACACCACCAGCGCGTTCGTCAATGGCGAGGTCCAACCGGATGCGCTGGTCTCGCACCGTCGCGCCCTGTCGGATGCGCTGGATCAGGTTGGGGTGACCGATCGCGAAGCGCGTCAGCAGATCACGGCGGTCACCACGCGGTTGGAGACCGAGTCGGTCGCGGCGGCTGCGACCGTGCGGCGGCAGAAGTCCGAGCAGGCCAAGTCGCGGGCGGATGTCCCGGAGTGGGACAGCCAGTCCCGTCGTGAGCAGCTGGTGGAGGAGCTGGCCGCGCTCGGTGTCGACCGCGAATCCGCCACCGCGCTGCTGCTGACCGACCTCGCCCAAGCCCGCCCCGGCGGCGCGGCCACCGCCCCGGGTGAGGCGCCGAAGGCCCGCCGCACCGCCCAAGGCGCGGGCGTGAACCTCGGGCGCAAACGCGGCCAAGGACGGTCGTGAGGCCCCCTGCAGGGCTCGCGTCGTTGAACGAGGTGGGTTGTGACCAAGGGGGACACCACCACCAGCGCTGATGACGCGGGCGTGCCGACCTATCCGTGGTTGGCCGCACCCGCGCATCTGAAGACCCGCCGTCAGCTTCGGGCGGCGGGTCTTCGCCCCAACGGGCAAGACATCGCAGCATTCATGGTCCGCAAGCGCCGACGCGGCCGAAAACCACTGGTGGCGCACCTGTTCGACCTGGCCAAAGCGGCGCCGAAACGCACCGCCAGCCCCGCGCAGCTGGACGCTATCCGCAAAGCCACCGCCGAACATCAGGCCCGCGCCGCCGAACATCAGGGGG
>NZ_BDBA01000087.1 GCF_001612745.1 Nocardia amamiensis NBRC 102102
CGGGTCGCGGCGGCGTGCCGCCCACTTCCCAGCGCACGTCGTAGTCGCGCCCGAGCACCGCGCGCACCGCCGACCGGACCGCCTCCAGATTCCGCGGATCGGACAACCGCTGCGCCAGCGGGGCGTGCTGATGCGCGAACACGATGACGTCGCCCTCGACCCGAGCGACCGACGCACCAGCGAGCATCGCTTGCACGGCCGCGCCGAACTCCCGCACCTTGGCCCGGATGTCCGCCCAGGCGGCTTCCACCTCACGCAGCAGCTCACCTGGGGCGGCCGGCGGCGGTTGCGCGGCTGCTTGCGGTGCCGGGCTCACCGGCGATGGTTCGGCCTGCGCGGCATGAGACTCCCGCGCATCAACCCGGTCGTCGCCGCGACCGCGTGACGCGCCAGTCCCTTCGCCGACACCGGCACGCCGTGCATCGGTTGGATCGACAGCTCCTGAATCTTGCCCAGCCGCCGGATCGACCGTCTCGGCGCCGCGTGCGAAATCCAGGTCAGCAGGCACGAAACCAGGCGAACCAGTCAGGTCGTCACGGGAAATCTCCCGTGCGGCAGCGGGTCCCGCACCGGGCGAAGCGGGTTGGACGTTCCCCGTCGCGCCGTGCGCAGGCGCGCCATGCCCTGATCCGGGCCTGCCGCCGGACATGGAATCGGTCGGATCTCCTGCCGTCTCTTCCGGAGCGCCAGGGACACCCGGCGCTGCGGCCGGATTCGACCCGCCCGGGATCGGGAACGCCGACACCTCGTCGGACTCGGCAGGGGGCGCCGGTGCGGCAGCCGACGCGATCCGGTCTGCCGCACCATCCACGCCCCTGATCGACGCCCCGGATTCCGCACGGCCGGACAACCCGTCACCCCGCGAGGGCTCCACCTCACCGGCGGGCGCTGGGCGAGTGGATGCCGCGTCAGCGGCGCGCGCGTCGCCTCCAGGCGCCGCGGCAGTGGAACGGGCCGCATCGGAAGCCGGGCCCTCCGCCAGTGCGTCACCTGCAACGGGCGCCGACCGAGTTGCGCCGCCGGCGTCGGCGACCGCACCTCCAGTGGACACGACATCGCCACCGCCGGTTTGCGCCGGGTCACCAGTGGACGACACATCACCGGCTGCCCTTGCCTCCCGCGAGCTGGGTGCCGACCCGGTGTCGGAGCGACCACCCCCACGGCTCCCGCGGATCGCAGCCAGCGCCTCCGCCCCTCGGCGACGCGGCGGTTCGGACGGCGACGCACCCGCCTGCGCGGGCTGGGACGAGGCGGCGGGCGGTGCCGAGGAGGCCGCAGGCGCCGCACCGAAGGAGCCACCGGCCAACCCCCGCTCCAGCCGTTCCAGTCGCTGTAGCGTGGCGGACTCCGCATCCGACACCGAGGGCAGCAGCATGCGGGCGCAGACCACCTCGAGCAGCAGTCGCGGCGCCGTGGCGCCGCGCATCTCGCCGAGCCCTTCATGCAGCAGTTCGGCGTAACGGGTCAGGGTGGCCGGGCCGAGGCGCTCGGCTTGATCGCGCATCCGGTCGAGCACGTCACCGGGGCCGGTGACCAGACCGCGCTCGGTGGCATCGGGCACCGCGCGCAGCAGGATCAGATCGCGGAAACGGTCGAGCAGGTCGACGGCGAAACGGCGCGGATCGTGGCCCGCCTCCATCACCCGGTCCACCGTGCCGAACAACGCGGATCCGTCGTCGGCGGCCAGTGCCTCGACGGCGTCATCGATCAGCGCCACATCGGTGACGCCGAGCAGTGCGACCGCCCTGGCGTACGTGACCCCCTCGGGGCCCGCGCCGGCGAGCAGTTGGTCGAGGACGCTCAGGCTGTCGCGCGGGGAGCCGCCACCCGCGCGAATCACCAAGGGGTACACCGCTTCGTCGACCGGCACCTGCTCCTGCTCGCAGATCCGGCCGAGCAGGCCGCGCATTGTGGCGGGCGGCAGCAGGCGGAACGGATAGTGGTGCGTGCGCGAGCGGATGGTCGGCAGCACCTTGTCCGGCTCGGTGGTCGCGAAGATGAAGATCAGATGGGCAGGCGGTTCCTCGACAATCTTCAGCAGCGCGTTGAAACCCGCGGTGGTGACCATGTGCGCCTCGTCGACGATGAACACCCGGTACCTGGACTCGGCGGGCGCGTAGAAGGCGCGATCACGCAGCTCACGGGTGTCGTCGACGCCGCCGTGGCTCGCCGCGTCGAGTTCGATCACGTCCAGGTTGCCCGGACCGCCCGGGCCCAGCGCCACACACGACGGACACGCACCGCACGGCGTCGAGGTGGGGCCCTGTACGCAGTTCAGCGATCTGGCGAGAATGCGGGCCGAGGAGGTCTTGCCGCAGCCGCGTGGACCGGAGAACAGGTAGGCATGACTGATCCGCCCGGTGTCGAGCGCGGTACTCAGCGGGTCGGTGACGTGCTCCTGACCCACCACCTCAGCGAACGTTGCCGGTCGGTACTTCCGGTACAGAGCCACGGCCAGAGGTTACCGGCGCCCACCGACAAACGACATGCCCGCCCGGTACGACGGATTCCAGGCCGTAGATGTGATCTATGTCACAACATGCCACGCGCCTTCTTCGGCAACCAACTACTCCCCACTAGATGGCAATGATCTAGCAATCGCATATGCGGCATGGGGCAATACGGAAGTCGGTCGCCAGATCACCCCTCCTGACCACGAAAATATGGACGCACACCCCGATTGACGCCGACTTTCCGGAGATAACGAATCCGTCACCATGAGTGACACGATGCAATCCGCTGGCTAACGTGGCTGTCGGCAACTTCGGTAGCCAAACCTTCATCAGGTTGGTGACCCCGGCCGGTCCCTCATCCCGACCGGGGCACAACCAAAGCTCGGCCCACGGGTGACCAGCGCCAATTCCCACACTTCCACCGGAGGAACTTCCACCGTGCCGTCGTGTGACGACATCGCCACAGCCTGGCTGTCCAGCACCGATTTCGCCGGCGACCACTCCGCCGTAGCTCTGTTGAGTCGCGCGATCAGCCCGCAGGATTTCGCGATCAAGCGTGATTCACTGCCGGTGACCGCTGCGGCCGATCCGGCCACTTCCGCCGCCATCCTGGAACTCCTCGAACGCGGCCAGGTCCCCACCATGGCCGCGATCCGCACCCTGACGGCGCAGAACGAGATGCGCCGCGAGGCCGAACGCATCGAACGCCTCGGCCGTCGCGCGCAACGCAGCATCGACGACTTCGGCAGGGCGCTCGCCAAACTCGCCGACGCGCACTGGACCACGTACGGATACGGACCCACCCGCCGCGACGTGCTGTGCAGCGAGCAGATCATGACGCTGATCCGCACTCGCGTCGGCGATATCGCACCATCGGCGGTCAAGCATCTGTGGCTGATCGAACGGGCACAGCGCGCCGGCTGGATCGCCTCCAACGCCAACCCGCGATCCCTCTGTGCCGCACGGCGTTTCTACGCCGCCCAGTACGGCAATCGGGTATCGCTGCGCCCGGTGAACACAATCGGCACCGCCATCGCGACCTACCTCGCCGACTATCTGGCCGAGCACGGCCGCCCACCGCGGTGGTCGGTGGTCGCACAGGAACTGCGGGACGACCGCGGCCGCCGGATCTTCCACAACACCGCCGATGCCCGTGCGCAGCAGCTCTGGCTGACCACGGCGGAATGGGTCGCCATGCGCGACGATCTGCCCGTGCCCGGACGCCGGGGCCTGCGGGCGATCCGCAAGTCCCGCGGCTGACCTCCGGCTCGTCCAGCGGCCTCGACAATGCTTGGTTAGCGGCGTTACCCTAACGCCGTTAACCTACGAGGAGAAGCCGCGATGCTGACCCGGATAGCCCGATTCACCACCCGCTCCCCGCGCGTCGTGCTCGCGACCGCGTTCGCCCTCGCCGTGCTGTTCGGCGTCTTCGGTGCGACCGCGGCCACCCATTTGAAGTCCGGCGGCTTCACCTCCGACGACGCCGAATCCGCCCGGGTCACCCAGCTCATCGCCGACAATTTCGGCGGCGCCGCACCCAACTTCGTGCTGCTGGTCAGCTCGGACGCGGGCGCCGACGATCCGGCCACCAAAGCGACGGGCATCGGACTGGTCGATGCGCTGAAAGCCCGCTCCGGGGTGCAGGGCGTCCAGTCGTACTGGACCGCACCGCCGTCCCTGGCGAGCGCCCTGCGGAGCACCGACGGCAAGAGCGCCTTGGTCATCGCCTACCTCGATGGCGATGAATCCCAGATGCAGCAGACCGCGGGCGAGTTGGAGCAACAGCTCGCCCGGGACACCGGCAGCGTCACCGTGCGCCAGGGCGGCATCGCCTCGATTTATCACGACGTGACCGAGCAGACCACCCGGGACCTCGCCTTGGCCGAGGGCGTCGCGATCCCGCTGTCGATGATCGTGCTGATCCTGGTGTTCGGCAGCCTGGTCGCCGCCGCTCTTCCGCTGGCCATCGGCGTGTTCGCCATCCTCGCCACACTGGCGATCCTGCGGCTGTTCACGCTGTTCACCGACGTCTCGATCTACGCGCTCAACATGACGACGGCAATGGGCCTCGCGCTGGCCATCGACGCCAGCCTGTTCATCGTCAGCCGCTTCCGGGAGGAGCTCGGCAACGGCCTCGACACGACCGCGGCCACCATCCGGTCCGTGCAGACCGCCGGACGAACCGTGCTGTTCTCCGCGCTGACCGTGGCGCTGTCGATGGCCGTGCTGAGCGTGTTCGACCTGTACTTCCTGAAGTCCTTCGCATACGCGGGTGTCGCGGTCGTCGTCGCGGCGGCGGCCGCCTCGATCGTGGTTCTGCCCGCCGCGCTGGTGTTGCTCGGCCCTCGGGTGAATTCCCTCGATCTGCGGGTTCCGCTGCGGCGCCTGTTCCGCCGCGGCGCGCCCGAGTCCGGCCCGCGGGCGCCGGAGGACACCGGCTGGTATCGCATGGTCAGCTGGGTGATGCGGCACGCGGCGCCGGTCGCGATCGTCATCATCGCGGTGCTGCTGGCGCTCGGCGCTCCGTTCCTCTCGGTCATGTTCGGTTATCCCGACGACCGGGTGCTGCCGACCAGCGCCTCCAGCCGTCAGGTCGGCGACGCACTGCGCACCCAGTTCCCGCAGGCCGACCCGGTTGCCAATACCACGATCGTGCTGGACGGATACCGCGGCGACACCGCCGCGATCGGCACCTATGCCGCCGAGCTGTCTCGGGTCGACGGCGTACCGGCGGTGCTGTCCAGTGCCGGGATCTACGTGTCCGGGGCCCGCCTTGCCGCGCCGCCACCCGGCATGGCCAACGACACCGGGACATATCTGAGTATCGCGACCAAGCTCGATCCTTTCTCGCCGGCCGGTGACCAGCAGCTGCAAGAGATCCGGGCGATCCCCGCACCGGGCCCCGCGCTCTACGGCGGCGCGGCCGCGGCCAACGCCGACTCGCTGCACGCACTGGCCGCCCGGCTGCCGCTCGCCCTCGCGCTGATCGCGCTGACCACGTTCATCGTGCTGTTCCTGTTCACCGGCAGCGTGGTGCTGCCGATCAAAGCCCTTGTGCTGAACACTCTTTCGCTGGCCGCGGCATTCGGCGCGATGGTGTGGGTCTTCCAGGAGGGCCACCTGTCCTGGCTGCTCGGCTTCACCCCGGTCGGCTATCTTGTGCCGACCATGCCGATCCTGATGTTCTGCCTGGCCTTCGGCCTCTCGATGGACTACGAGGTGTTCCTGCTGTCGCGGGTGCGCGAGGAATGGCTGGCCACGCACGACAACACGCGCGCGGTCGCCATCGGCGTGGCCCGCACCGGCCGGATCTTCACCGCGGCCGCCGTGCTGATGGCGATCGTGCTCGGCGCCCTGGTGACCTCCAAGGTGTCGTTCATGCAATTGCTCGGCCTCGGCCTCACGCTCACCGTGCTCGCCGACGCCACGATCATCCGCGGCCTGCTCGCGCCCGCACTCATGCGGCTGCTCGGCAAGGCGAACTGGTGGGCGCCCGAACCTTTGGCGCGCCTGCACGCCAAGATCGGGCTGACCGAAGGCGAGGAGACCACCTCGTCCCGCACGCTGGAAACCGCGGGACGGACATGATCGGTGGCCGACGTCCGCGATCGCCGCGCGGTTCCGGAGCCCAGCTGCGCGAGGAGATCCTGCGCGCCACCGCCGAACTGCTCGCCAGAACCGGCCATGCCGACGCTGTCTCGATCCGGGCGGTGAGCAAGCTGGTCGGGGTGAGCGCGCCGTCCATCTATCGGCACTTCGCGGACAAAGACGAGCTGATCGAGGCCGTCGTGGCCCAGGTCTTCGAGGACCTGGCCGAGGCGATGCGGGCGGCCACCGATCCGGCCACCTCACCGGTGACCCAGCTGCGCGACCAAGGCATGGCCTACGTCCGTTTCGCCCTCGCCCATCCGGAGCAGTACCGGCTGGCGACCGCGCCCACCGAGACCTCGGGCGCGGTGGACCAAGTCCTCACCAGCGGAGCGTTCCAGCATTTCGCGGCCACCGTAGGCAAGTGCATGGACGACGGAACGATGGCGACCCGCGACCCGCTGCCCGTCGTGCTCGAGCTCTGGTCGGTTGCCCACGGCATCGCCTCGCTACTGATCGCCAAGCCTTTCCTGCCCTGGGGCGACGCGGAAGCGGTCGCCTCGCGCGTGATGAGTGCCGCGTGCATCGGCTACAGCGTGTTCGACCTGGTCGGCGCGGATCCACCCACACCGGACGCGGTCACCGCCTGGGTGCAGCACCTTCGCCAGGATCCGATCCCGGACTGACCGAACCTGCCGCGTTCCAGCCCGCGCGCAGATGTTCGGGGCGGTACGCCGTTGGATCGGCGGAAATCAGCTCACCGAGTTCGCCGACGCGGTGAACGTATTGCACTGTGCCGCACGGTTCTTGTCCAGCCCCGTCTCGAACCACTGCCCGCCGTTCTCGGACGAACCGTGGTCGCGCATGTCGCCCGCCTGGTCGCCACGGCCGTAGGCATCCCTGCGCGCGAGGGTGAGCTGCGAATCGGTCAGCGAGCCGCCCTCTGACGAGGACGAGATGTACATGCCGTCGAAGCAGTTGGCCTGCAGCTCGACTCGGCGCGACAATTCCAGCCCCTTGGCGCTGCGGGGGCCCACGTCGGCGCGCTCGCTGTTCGCCCGGCGCAGGATGCCCGACATCGCCTGTATGTGATGTCCATACTCGTGTGCGAAGACCGACAGATAGACCACCCAGTTGTCCTTGAAGTAGTCGGTCTGCAGCTGGCTGATCGGCATGTAGATGGTCTTGTTCGCCGGGCAGTAGAACGCGGCGAAATTGCTCGTCGAGCCGGTGCACGGCGTGGTGATGCCGGACGTGGTGGCGCTGACGTTCAGCGTGGGTGGCTGGAACGGCAGATTCGCCTTGCGCAGCACCGGCTTCCACGCCGCCTCCAGGCACGACGCGGCGCTTTCGAAGAACTTGCGCGCCGCGTCCACCTGGGTGCCCCACGGGGAGTAGTCGCACCGCGCCGGGAGCAGCGTCGCGTTGGGGTCGGTCAGCAGCGGGTTGGCGCCGGTCTCCGAGGGTCCGGTCGAGCCGTCCGCCTGGGGGTCGAAGGTGAAGCTGGGCTGCGGGCCCGACGCGTCGCTGTCGCCACGTCCGACGGAGATCGCGTTGCGCACCAGTCCGCCCGCGACCAGGAACACGATCACGACCAGCAGCACCACCCAGCCGCCGCCACCGCGTTTGCGCGGCGGCGGATACGGCGGACGTCCAGGCGGACCATAGGGCAACGGCGGCGGAACTTGTGGGCGATGACCCGGCGCACCATACCCGGGCGGCGGGCCATACCCGGGCGGCGGGCCATATCCAGGAGCCGGGGCATATCCCGGCGGAGCGCCGTAGGCAGGAGGCGGGCCATAACCCGGCTGCGAGCCCACGGGCGCACCATAGCCGGGCCGCGGCGGAACCGGGCGCCCGCCATGCGGGACCGGCCCGTGTCCGTACGGTGGTTGTGTCACGCCCCCGAACCCCTCGTCTCAGTGTTAGCCGACAGCCGCTGACGCAGAATAGCAAGCTGTCTAGAGTAGGCAGCCATGCTGACTTTTCGGGGGGCCGCCGTAGGCGCGCTACTACTCGCCTCCGCGGGATTGCTGGCGTCGGCCCCGGTGGCCCACACGGAGCCCGCACCGAACGGTGTGACCATCACCGCCGATCTGAAGCTCAACCGCGAGGGCGTCCTCGAGGTGGTCGAGCAGGTGGCGGTGCCGCCGGACGGCTCGTTCCGGATGTCACTTCCGCTGCGGCTGAAGGTGAGCGACGACGCCGAGCGCGTCTTCCAGGTCACCGACGTGGATACCGAGGGCGCCGGCACCGCGACGGTGGCGAACGACCAGTTCACCATCGAGGCGAAGCCGGGCGAATCCACCTTCAAGTACTCCGTGCGGAACACCGTCAGCGATGCACCGGGCACCCAGGTGTTCCGCTGGCTCGGCGTGCTCAACGCCGATATCGCCGCGATCAGCGCGACGCTGATCAGCCCCAGCTTCGAAATGGGCATCGTCGACTGCAAACTCGGCCCGCCCGGCAACACCCGGCCGTGCGCCGATGTCAAGGTCGAAGCCGACGGAGTGCTCTTCCTGGAGCAGACCGACCTGCACAAAGGCGATGCGATCGATCTGACCCTGCAGCTGCCGCCCGGCACCGTGCCGAGCAACGCCGATGTGCGCGACAGCGGCGCAACGGGGCCCTTCGCGATCACCGCCCCGGTGCTAGTCGCGTTCGGCGTCCTGCTGCTCGCTCTGGCCGGCCTGGCCGCGTTCGTACTGCGTGCCCGTCGCCAGGACGCGGCCGCGGGCAGCGGTTCGGAGACGATCGACCCGTTGTTGCGCGAGAGCGATCGCGTGCAGTTCACCTCGCCGGACGGCGTGCTGCCCGGCGAGGCGGGCCTGCTGCTGGACGGGCATGTCGACCCCATCGATATCGCCGCCACCGTGGTGGATCTCGCGGTGCGCCGGTACATCCGGCTCGCTCCGCTCAGCGACCGGGACTGGCGGATCACCCGCGTGAACGCCCCCGACGACCAGCTGCGCGACTACGAGAAGGCGGTCTACCAAGCGCTGCTGCCCGCGGGGACCGATGTGGTGACGCTCGCCGAACTGCGCGCGCCGGGCCGGGTCGCCGCCGGGCCGGTACGCGCCGCGCTGCTCGCCGACGCTGTCGCTCGCGGCAACTTCCTGGATCGCCGCCGCCCGGGCCCCGCCGTGTGGCTGGGCGGTGCGCTGGTCATCGCGGGTATCGCAGCGACCGTCGCGCTCGCCCTGACCGTAGGGCACGCCCTGGTCGGCGTGGCCATCGCCCTCGGCGGCGTCGCGACCTTGCTGCTGCCGAAGTATCTGCCGGTCCGCACGGCTCGCGGATTGGAGCTCACCCGCCAGATCCGCGCGCTGCAACGCGGGTTGGAAGCGACGCGGCGCGAACAGATCCCGCCGATCGACCAGGAGACGGTGTTCTCCCGTGCCCTGCCGTTCACCGTAATCGGCGGGCGAGTCGACAACTGGATCCGCGTCTTCCGCGACCTCGATCCGTCAGCCGACGCGCAACCCGGCCTGTACTGGTTCGCCGGCTTCGAGCGCGAGCGCAACCTCCAGCGCTTCGCGAGCCACTTCCCGTTCTTCATCACCGCGCTGGAAGGGCTGTTCGCGAGCGCGGGCGATCCGCACCGCTGACGTTGGGCGAGCACCCTCGAAAAGGGCGACCAGCCACGCGGCCGGTCGCCCTCTCTCGTATCGCTCAGTCGCTCGATGCGGTACGCCGGATGGCGGCGAGCGGATCGGCGTAGAGGACGCTCAGCGAGGTCACCACCGCGGCGAATTCCTGTACCTTCCCGCCGAATCCGCTGATCCGTATATCGGTCGGCGGCAGCATGGAGCCCCGGTTGAACGCGCGAGCCACATGGGCGACCGCGGGCCGGTAGGCGGTGAAGGCTTGGCCGCCGAGGACGACCCGATCCGGGTTGAGCATGTCGCGGACCATGGCCACGGTATGCCCGAGGATGGTGGCTCGTTCTGCCAGCAGTTCACGCGCTGGTTCCGAACCCGCCTCCGCTGCCCGGTACAGGTCGGCGATGGTCGAGCCCGCGGTTCCGTTGTGGGCCGGGATGATGCCGCGACCAACCGCCCTGGAGTGCAGCGAGCGATCGCCCACCGTCGCCTCCAAGCAGCCGCGACGTCCGCAGGCGCATTCGACGTTCGAGCCGGTGGGCAAGTGCGCGATCGACCCGGGGCCGTTACTCGGAGTGTGCACGCGACCGTCCAAAGTCACCGCGACACCGGCGGTTTCGCGCACATAGAAGTACAGGCTGCTGCCGCGCTCGACCCGGGCCTGGTCCTTCGGTTCGCCGGTGGGCAACAGCAGCTCGGATGCGGCCATTGCCTCGACGTGCGGCGCCACCGACACCGGCAGCTCCAGTACCTCGCCGAGCACCGAACCGAGTTGTGCGGCACGCCATTCCAGCTTCGGATGGTCGACGACACCGGTGAGCGGGTCGACCCGGCCGCCGATCGCGACGCCGGCCCACAACGCCTTGCGCCGATGCCAGCGCTGCAAGAACGCTTTCGCGCTGCGGGCGACGGTGGTAGTGGCGAACTCCTGCCCGGTCTGCGGGGTGGCGATGGCCAGCCCGCCGAGAATGCGGCCGCGCAGATCGGCGGCCACGATCTTGGTGACCGCGGCGCCGATGTGAATGCCGATGGTCAGGTAGGCGTCGTGATCGATCTCGAACGGGACGCGGGGGCGCCCGACCGCACCCGAGGCCGTCAGGTCGGGGCGCTCGCGCAGCAGCCCGGCCGCGAGCAGCGCGGAAACCTGGCGGTTGACCGTCGCAATACTCAAACCCGTTGTACGCGCGGCATTGTCTCGGGAAACGGGGCCGCCGGTCGCGGCGCGCAGCACTGCGGCCGCCGGATTGTCGCCGATACGGAGCTCGGGAGCGACCACGGGCCGCTGAACTCGGACACGACCGCTGGCAACCCTGGAAGCGGACCGATCAAGGGTAGGAAGGGACATTGTGCAGATCCTTGCTGAAGTCCCGCTATCCAACGGGACTTGCCTACATGGGCGGCGAGGCAGCAAATGAGCAGGAAAAGCGGCTCAGTTGCAGCAAGAAAGGCGACACAGTTCGCGCGTCAAAGGCAGCCGCAGACCCAGCGCGGCGGTCACATAAGTGACTCGCGGGAGGTTCCATCGGCTGGCAGACATGTCATCGAAATTAACACCGACATCCGGGACGCACCAACCCCCGACTCGCCGTTGTGCGCGCACGCACATTGTTTCCCCAGGTCGTCAGCGCACGAAAAGGACCCCGATCCGCCGAGAGGCCCTCGGGGCGGGGTCTTTTCACGCGACGGACTACTTCGGCGCGATGAACGGCTGATTGATCGTCGTGAAGTATTGGATCGCGGCGCCGATCGCCACCGGAGCGGTGATCAGAATCTGGCCTGCGAGGGTACCGAGCGCACCGACCGCGACGATGCCGCCGAGGCAGCCGATGGCGGCGGCCGGGATGAACGCGCCGAACAGGCCGACGATCGCCGCGGAGGCGACGGTCGCGCCGGCGATGCCGCCGAGCACGCAGCCGACCGCCCCGCCCGCCAGGCCGCCGACGAGCGTGCCGATTGTCGCGCCCGCGCTGATCGTGCTGGTCAGACGGGTCCAGGCGGCGACCTCACGGTCGTACTCGGTCTTCCACGGCGCCTTGTCCTCGTACGGCAGGGCGACCGGCTTGTAGACCGCGTGCTCCCGATCGAAGATCGGGGTCAGGGTGGCGCTGCGGCCGGAAATCTGTGCGGCGATCGGGAACTCGAAATCGTCGAACTGAAACCGCAGCGGTGTGGCCGCCACCACGCTACCGTCGGAAGCCTTCACCTTGAACAGTTCGTCCTCGACGACCAATGAACCCGCGTCGGTTTCGATGATCGACTGGGCATCGGTCGCGTGCGCGGTGAAATTGATCGTGCTCTCGGCGGTTTCCTCCGCCGGTGCGGCACCAGCCGTCCCCGCGGCCACTCCGGTCGCCACGGTCACCAGCGCCGCGAGCACGGCGAGCTTGCTCATCCTCATGTCCTGCAATCCCTCATCTCAGGTGGAGCCGTTCCAGCCGAAAGCATCGGGCACAAACTCCGGAAGAACGAGGGAAAAACGCAGGTAGATTTCAAAGAGGCAACCTGCGAGTTACGTCCGCTTCGCTAGGTCGTTTTGGCGGCCGCTTTCGCCTGCTTTTTGAATTCCCGCACCTGCGCGAGGGATTCGGCGTCGGTCACGTCGGCAACCGATCGGCGCGAGCCCTCCTCGCCGTACGCGCCCGCCGCCGCGCGCCACCCCTCGGGGCGCACTTCGCGCTGCTTGCCGAGCAGCGCCAGGAAGATCTTGGCTTTCTGCTCGCCGTAGCCGGGCAGATCCTTCAGGCGGCGCAGCACCTCCTTGCCATCCGGGTCGCCCGCGGTCCAGATGTTCTCGGCCTCGCCGTCGTAGTGCTCGATGACGTAGCGGGCCAACTCCTGGGCCCGCCGGGCCATGGAACGGCCGTAGCGGTGGATGGCGGGCGGCGTCGCGGCGAGGTCCTCGAACTCCTGCGGATCGGCCTCGGCGATGCGGTGGATGTCGAACCCGCCCATCCGGTCGGCGATCTTCTTCGGGCCGCGGAAGGCGTGCTCCATCGGGTACTGCTGGTCCAGCAGCATCCCGAGCAACGTGGCGAAATGGTCCTCGGTCAGAAGCTTGTCCGCCTCGGCGTCCTGCGCCAGACACAGCGTGCGAGACATCGCCTACCTCCTGCTCGGTGTACTCCGGACCGGTTCGATCATCCCACCAGTGCCGACGCCCCGGGAACGCCCCGTTCATCGACCATGCGGAGTGATGCGAGTCACATGCCGTACGCGCGGGTAGACGACACGCCGCGTAGGCTCCAGGCCATGCCTCAGATGACGGCGACCCCGACAGACACGACGGCAACGGCCAGGGACGGACACGGGCCCATGAACACCTACGGATTGCGCCCAGATCGGTTCGACCGAGCAGGTCAGGACCAGCTTGTCGACGTGCGCGACCTGCAGGCCGCGCTACCCGGTATCCGCCGCTTGCGCACCTGGGCGCATGAAGCGCTCGCGCTGCGCCCCGGCGAACACGCCGTGGACATCGGCTCCGGCACGGGCACAGAAGTCATCGACTTCGCCGAAGCCGTCGGCCCGAACGGCAGCGCGGTCGGCGTCGAGCCCGACCCGCACCTGCTCGCGTCCGCGGAACGCCGGGCCACCGAGGCGGGCTCGACCGCCAAATTCCACTCCGGCGACGCCTACGGCGTGCCGTTCGGCTCGGACAGCTTCGACGCCGTGCTGTGCGAGCGCGTCTTCCAGCATCTGACCGCACCGGCTCGCGCCGCCAACGAGATCGCGCGAGTGCTGCGGCCCGGCGGACGCGTCGTGGTGGTGGACAGCGACTGGGGCACGGCGATCATGCACCCCGGCGACCGGCGGGTCGTGCGCGAGGTGATCGACACGCTCATATCGGCGACCACCAACCCGCTGTCCGGCCGCCGCATCCCCGGCCTGCTCACCAGGGCCGGTCTGGTGATCGACGACATCAGCTCGCAAGCCCTGGTGCAGAACCGCAGCGTCGGCGCCGGTTCGCTGGTCACCAGGATCTCCGCGATGGCGGTCGCACGCGGCGCGATCACCGAGCCGGAGCGCGATCGACTGCTCGCCGACCTGGAGGCCGGCGCGGCCAGTGGCGACATCCACCTCTCGGTCACCATGTTCGCCGTCCTCGCCCACAAGCCACGCTGAACCGGGCCGATGGCCGTCGACGTCCTGACCGAAATCGAGATCGACCGCTCACGCGAGCTGGTCGCGACCTTCGCCGGCGACCCGGCCCATGCTCCCACCTGGTACTCGCGCATCCGCAGCGCCACCTGGCAGACGGAGCCGCCGCTACGGGTCGGTTCACGGATCGCATTCGTCGCCCACTTCCTGGGGCGTCGGCTGGCTTACACCTACGAGGTCGTCGACAACGTGCCCGGCGAGCGGCTGGTGATGCGCACCTCGGAGGGCCCGTTCCCCATGGAAACGACCTACACCTGGGCAGACACCCCGGAGGGCGGCACCCGCATGACGCTGCGCAACCGCGGCGAGCCCAGCGGGTTCGGGAAACTCGTCGCGCCGCTGCTGGAAGCGGCGATCCGCCGGGCGAACCGTGCCGACCTCGCGCGACTCAAGATGCTGCTGGAGACCGGGTAGGTGGGCTGCCTCGCCTTCGCTTCTGCGGCTACCTCAGGCTTCGCTATCCATACGTCAGCAGGTCGGCGACATCTGGGTGCGCCGCGGCTAGACCTTGGTCGAACGTGACGAGTCGTCCCTGCTGCGAACGCGCAAGCTGCGCGAGGTACGCATCGGTTACCTGACGATGTCCAACGACCGCATCCATTCGAACACGAGCGAAAGGGACTGAGTCAGGCCAGAACTCATGGCGATCATGTTCGGTGACTCCGGCCAGGATTTCTACGGCCGTACGCGCGCTTTGCCCTTCACGGATCAACAAACGCAACAGGCTGCCCTGAGTTATGGGACAGGTGGCGAAGTTGCCATCCGAACCGCCGAACCAGCTCTCCGCCGCATCATGATGCGCATGATCGGTGATTACCAGCGCTATGAGGACGTTGGCGTCGAGCAGGGCCGTCATTCATCCTCCAACGACCGGACGTCCTCCGAGGTGATCACCTTGCCGAGTGCGATCGTGCGCAGGCCGGTCTTCGAGCTTCTTACCTGCTCACCAGCACTGGTTTGCCCCAGCCCGCGCCGGATGAGAAAGGCGACGGTCTCACTCAGCGTCCGGTGCGTGTCACGGGCAATCGACACCGCCTGCCGGTGCAGGTCCTCGGGAAGATCGATCGTGGTGCGCATACACGCATCATAACATCATGATGCAGAATGAGGCCCGGCCAATCGCGCCGGGCGCCGCTGAGTGCGATTTTTGTTCCGACTACTTGCCGAGCAGCTTCTCGGTGGCCGCGAGCAGCACGCAGGTGGCCAGGCCGTCCATCGCCTTCTCCAGCTCCGGCAGCTTCGGGAAGCTGGGCGCGATGCGAATGTTCTTGTCCTCGGGGTCTTTGCGATACGGGAAGGCGGAGCCCGCCGCGGTCAGCGCGATGCCCGCGTCCTTGGCGAGTGCGATCACCCGCGCCGCGGTGCCCTCCAGCACATCCAGGCTGATGAAGTAGCCGCCCTTCGGCTCGGTCCACGACGCCACCTTGGACGCGCCGAGGCGGTCTTCCAGGACCTTCAGCACCAGTGCGAACTTCGGCTCCAGGATGGCGCGGTGCTTCTGCATGTGCGCGCGCACGCCGTCGGCGTCCTGGAAGAAGCGCAGGTGGCGCAGCTGGTTGATCTTGTCCGGGCCGATGCTCTTCTTCGCCGCGTGACTCAGATACCAGCCCAAGTTGGCCGTCGAACCACCGATGAAACTCACGCCTGCACCGGCGAAGGTGATCTTCGAGGTGGAGGCGAACACCAACGGCCGGTTCGGGTTTCCGGCCGCGGCGGCCATGCCGAGCACGTCGAGCACCGGGGCCGCGGTGTCGGTGAGCGGGTGCACCGCGTAGGCGTTGTCCCAGAACAGCCGGAAGTCCGGCGCCGCGGCGGGCATCGAAACCAGTTCCCGGACAACCTCTTCGGAGAAGGTGACGCCGGTCGGGTTGGAGTAGTTCGGCACCGCCCACAGACCTTTGATCTGCGGATCGTTCGCCAGCAGTTCGGCGATGGCGTGGACGTCGGGGCCGTCGTGGCGCATCGGGATCGGGATCATCTCGAAGCCGAGCGCCTCGGTGATGGCGAAGTGCCGGTCGTATCCAGGGGCGGGGCACAGGAACTTGAGTGTGTCCTCGGCGGCCCAGCGCCGCTCGGAGTCGTTGGTGCCGTAGAGCATCGCGTAGGTGATCACGTCGTGCATCAGCTCGAGGCTGGCGTTGTTGCCCGCGAGCAGGTTGTCCACCGGGATGCCGAGCAGCTCACCGAAAATCGCCCGCAGCTCCGGGAGACCGTGCAGGCCACCGTAGTTACGGCAATCGGTGCCGGTGCCGTCGCGGTAATCGCCCTCGCCGGGCAGGTCGAGCAGCGCGGCGGACAGGTCGAGTTGTTCCGGGGAAGGTTTTCCCCGGGTCAGGTCCAGCGTCAGCTTCTCGGTCCGGAGCGTCGCGTAGTTCGCGGTCTGGGTGTCGTGCTCGTGCACGAGTTCCTCATGGCTCATCAAACCGATCTGCGTTTGCCGGGGCATCCTGGGCAGCCTTTCAAGCAGCGAAGGGACGATGGGTTGGCCGGACCGATGTGCGGCGGCGACCGAACGTGTGTCATGCAGACGCACGTGCATCCGCGGACGGTGTTCACGTTACCCGTGCGCTGCCCGGAATTGGAGGCGTTATCCGACGGCGGATCCCCCGTCCGCGCGAGCCCTCTGAAAGGGGACCCCGCGCACCCGGCAGAGCCCGTTGACCCTTGCTGCCTTCCGGCCCTGGGGGAGTTCACAGGATGCGCGCCGCGCGGGATCCGTCGGCCAGTGTACCGGCTCCTGTCCCAACCCCCATCCCCCGGGTCTGCCACCTGGCCTGACCAGGCGCTTCACTCAACCCCCCGCCCCCTATTTGGCGACCGGCCGGGGCCTACCGGTATGCTGCTCCACGGAGGATTCGCCTAGTGGCCTATGGCGCTCGCCTGGAACGCGGGTTGGGTTAACGCCCTCAGGGGTTCAAATCCCCTATCCTCCGCCACGGCAAACGCCCCTGATCACACGATACCAGCTGGTCAGGGGCGTTTTGCATCCCAGCCCATCCTCAGTGGCGATCCTTCAGCTCCATCGACCGTAACGTCTGGTCAGGGCGCCTTCCGGAGCGGCGACAGTCGTTTCCGCAGGTAGACGGCGCATTGACCGCGTCGACAAGTCTCGGGACAGGGGATCATCTCCCCTGATCTATCCTCGGCGCCGGTGACAATCCGCGTTGGAGCGTCGCGGTGGCGATCTCGATGAAGTCGCGGAGTAGCTTCTCGCGTCGGTCCGCGACGACGGCCAGGCAAGTTTCGACCCCTGGGGCGTCGGTCACGCGAAGGTGGACGAGGTCGGGTCGGACATAGGACTGCGCGACGCTCAGCGGAACCAGCACGATGCCGTGCCCGGACGCGATGAGCTCGAACTTCTCCTCGAGTGACAAATTGCGCCTCGTCGGTGCGTCGAGCATCCGCTCGCCGTCGAGGTCCGCCCGGGTGAGCTTGTGGCGGCCGGCCAGCGGGTGCGTTGCGGGCATGGCGGCGACCCTTGGCTCGTGCCCGACCGGGACTACCCGTAACCCCGACTCGTCGAACGGCCTTCGCAGATAACCGATCTGAGCACGGCCGTCTCGAAGCGGCGCGTCCCGCTCCCACCAGCGCGCCGGGACGACGTCGGTCTCGACGTCCGGGTGGCGCGCGGTGAACGCCCGGATCGCCCCCGACACACGCAGTCCCGGGGAAAAAGCGATCACGAGCCGTTGGACGCCGTGATCGACATCGCGCACGCGCCGCACCGCCGCGTCGACGGACGCGAGAATCCCCTGCGCCTCCTCGTAGAGTTGCTTGCCGGCGGCGGTCAGCTCCACGCTGCGGGTGGACCGCACGAGCAGCGTGCAGTCCAACTCCTGCTCGAAAGCCTTGATCTGCCGGCTCAGCACCGGTTGAGCGATATAGAGCTGTTCCGCCGCGCGGCCGAAGTGCCGTTGCTCAGCCACCGCGACGAAGTAGCGGAGCTTGCGCAGATCGAGATCCATACCTTCAAGGTATCAATCGCCGGGAAGGGTATTGGACGGACGCAGGTGGACGCCCCGAGACTCGAAGCATGATCGTCATCACCGCCCCCACCGGCAACATCGGTGGTCGACTTCTGGACCTCCTGCTCGACGAAACAACCACTCGCAGTGAAGAATTGCGCGTCATCGTGCGCGACCCCGCCAAACTCTCCGACGCGGCCCGCGCCCGCGTCGACGTCGTCACCGGCTCACACGGTGACGCCGACGTCGTCGACCGGGCCTTCGCAGGCGCGGACGCCGTCTTCTGGCTGGTCCCACCAGATCCGGAGGCACCGAACTTGGACACGATGTATTCCGAGTTCACCCACGCCGCCGCAAAGGCATTCACTACCCTGCCCGCGGCCTCAGCAGCGCACTCGCACAGGGTTACGTCGACATGATGCGCGCGAAGGACAACGGCCTCGACGACGGCGTGCAACGCACCCCGCAGACCGCGAGCGCGACGACCTTCCGACAGTGGTGCGCAACGGTCCTCGCACCGGCGGTCCACGCCTGAGCCCGGGGACCGCTGACACGAGCAACTGGCAGTTGGTGACAACCGTCGCCGGTAACGCCCCGCCGGAAGCGGTGGTCGACGGCCATGGAAGCGCCGCAAGCAGTAGTGGACGACCTGCGCGTGTTCTTCCGGAAGCTGGGGAATCCGCTCGTGGTGCCGGTCAGTCCGGCTGGTCGAGAAAGTTGGTGACGTCGATCGCGAAGCGCTTGTGCTTGATCGTGCCCATGTGACCGGCGCCGGGATAGACGATGAGGCGGGAGTTGGGGATTCCGTCGGCGGTGCGGCGGAAATTGGCGATGCTGTAGCCGGCATCTCGTTCGCCGCCGATGACGAGGGTGGGCGCTTGGATCTCGCCGAGGCGGTCGGTGAGGTCGAATCCGTCTTCGGCGTGAATGAAGGCGTGCGTGTCGGCGGGGTTCTGCGGGCGAGCCAACGGGTCGAACAACCACATGGCGGCCGCGGCGACACGGACGGCCACGGGTGAGGCGAAAGCGCTGGCCGCCAAGTGGTGCATCGCTCGGCGCCCGCGCAACGCCGCTTCGGCATACCGCAACTGGCCTTCCTTGGCGACCGGATCCAACCGGCACCCGGACGACGCGATGACGAGGCGGCGCAGGACTTCCGGATGATCGGCGGCAAGTTGCAATGCGACCGAACCACCCGACGAAATGCCGAGCACGTCCACCGGCTCGCCGAACTCGACATGCAGCGCATCCGCGTGCTCGGCCGCGATCTCGCCCATCGTGGTGCCCTCGTGCATGCCGGGCGCCCGGCCCACCGCGTAGACATGGAAGTTCCGGGCCAGCGGCTCCAGCACCTTGATCTCGGAGTCACGCATCCAACCGCGCGGATTCGCGTGATCGGGAGTGAACCACCGGAGAAACACCAAGGGCCGACCGGAACCTATCGCGAAGTACGGCATGCCGTGCTTCAACACACCCTCGGTAACCTCGAGCTCTGCCCGTCCGGCTCTGCCCACGATCCGCTCCAAATCTGCCGAGAACCATCCGCCGAACCGACGCTATCGGAGCGCACCGACTTCCGCGACAACCTCCGTCGTTCCACCCTTGGTTGCCGCTGAACGCAACAGTGAACCCCTCATCGCCGCCAGCAGAGGAGCAGATCTGTCCTCCGCTGAAACGGGATCGCCACTGCTCGCGCGATCCCGCTCCGGCATCTCCGCTCTCTATGCGGTCTTGTCGAAGCGCACGGAGAGCGCCTGCACGCCCGCCGGAGCCCGCCAAATGAGGTCGACTATCGCGAGGTCATTTCCTGCACTGCACGAGGAATCGCTGAACAGGTAGGCCGAGTCGGAGGTGCCGTTCTCGAACCTCACCGCACCACCTTGAAGCTGCAGACAGGTGCCGCTCGCCGGACGATCGACGTGGATGAGCTGTCCGTCCGGGGTGATGTAGGAGAACCTGCCGACTGCCGCATGCGCACCGCCGGGCGTCAACGCAAGCAACGCAAGCGCCGCTGCGCCCGCGAAGACCGCTTTCCTGAGCCAGTTCGACAATCCCATGATCTTCCCTCTCCCTTGCCGCCACTCGGCCGAAGCCGACACTTTCCTCCCACAGAGTCTTCCATCACACCGCATTTCAGATCTGTGACTCCGTGGACCTTGCGAGCTTCGACTGTTGAATACCGAGGCGACGATCCGAGCGATGGCGGGCGCGCCTGATCCCCGAGGAAGTCCGCCGCATTCGTTGACCGAACGTCGACGCCCGTCAACTGGCTGTGTATACGTCCGCGGCTTCGCGTGCGATCTCCGGTGGCGCGGTCGCGATAACTGCGTTGAGGGCGCTGCGAGCGGCCTCCAGCTCACGGATGCTGGAGCTGATGCGTTCGCGTTCGCGGTACAGGTCGATCAGCAATTCCGGGCAGTCGGCGATGAGCCGTCCGCCGTCGGAACCCATGCAGGGCAGCAGATCGGCGATGGTGGTCGTGGACAGGCCGGCGGCGAGCAGATTGCGAATGTGCAGGACGGTCGCGACGTCCGATTCGCGGTACTCGCGATAACCCGACGCCTGCCGGCTCGGTCGAAGAAGGCCCTGCTCCTCGTAGTAGCGCAGGAGCCGCTGACTGACCCCGGTTCGCCGTTGCAACACTCCGATTCGCATCGAAACCTCCCGAGCACACTTGACCCTCACATAGATGTGAGACTTTAGCGTAACCGGCATGACCGATCGAGAACCGTTGCATGAAGCACGGATCCAGCCCCTGCCCGCCGGTCCACGCCAATGGATCGGTCTCGCTGTGCTCGCCTTGCCCACCTTGCTGCTGGCCATGGACGTCACCGTGCTCTATCTGGCCATGCCGCATCTCACAGCGGACCTGCGGCCCACCGGCATCGAGCAACTGTGGATCGCCGACATCTACGGGTTCATGATCGCCGGATTCCTGATCACGATGGGCACCATCGGTGACCGTATCGGCAGGCGCAAACTGCTGATGCTGGGTGCGACCGCGTTCGGCGCCGCCTCCGTGCTCGCCGCGTTCGCGTCCAGTCCCCTCCTGCTGATCGGCGCACGCGCGGTTCTCGGCATCGCGGGGGCCACCCTGATGCCCTCCACCCTGGCGCTGATCAGCAGCATGTTCCCCGACGCCAGGCAGCGCGGGATGGCGATCGGCGTGTGGGCCACATGCCTGTCCGCCGGGATGGCTGCCGGTCCGATAATCGGCGGTGTGATGCTCGAGTCGTTCTGGTGGGGTTCGGTCTTCCTGCTGGGCGTGCCCGTGATGGCGCTGCTGCTGATAACCGCTCCCGCGCTACTGCCGGAATACCGGGACAGCGCGGCGGGCAGGGTCGACCTGCCCAGCGTGGTTCTGTCGCTGTGCGCCATCCTGCCCGTCGTCTACGGCATCAAGAAGCTCTCGGAAGCGGGCCCGTCCGCCATGCCTGTTGCGGCGATCGTGACCGGCGGCGTCTTCTGCTGGATCTTCAGCCGCAGGCAACGCGCGCTCACCGAACCACTCCTGGATCTGCGCATGTTCCGCGACCGGTCGTTCTGCGCGGCGCTGCTGATATTGCTCGTCAGCCTTGGCTTGGTCGGCGGAATCTATCTATTCATCACGCAGTATCTGCAATTGGTCCGCGGGTTGTCTCCGCTGGGAGCCGGATTGTGGCTGTTGCCCTCGGCATTCGCGCTGATCGTCACGTCGATCCTGACGCCGGTCATCGCCCGCAAAATCGAGCCCGGTTACATCGTCGGCGCAGCCCTGGCCATCGCGACGATCGGCTACCTGATGCTCGCCTTCGTCGACAGCGCGGGGGGACTGCCGATGCTGGTGGCGGGTTTCGTTCTGGTCTACATCGGCACCAGCCCGCTGATGGTGCTCGGCACCGACCTGGTCATCGGGACCGCCCCGCCGGAAAAAGCAGGCTCGGCAGCGGCGATGTCGGAGGCCAGCATGGAGTTCGGCGTTGCCGTTGGCGTCGCCGTCCTGGGTGTCCTCGGCACCACGATCTACCGCGCCGAAGTCGCCCGTACCAGTCCCGCCGGGATTCCGATCACCGCTGACAACGTGGCCGGGAATTCTCTTGCCGGTGCCAGCGCCGCCGCGGCGGACCTTCCCGGGCAACTCGGCGACGCGCTGCTTGCTTCGGCCCGCGAAGCGTTCACGAACGGTCTCAACACCACTGCCCTCAGCTGCGCCGCAGTCGCCGCTCTACTCTCCATCGCGGCCGTTGGATTGCTCCGGCACACGCGCTCCGGGGAAGGCAAGTCCGAGGACGCGGAGCCGAAAGCTCCTCGACTTGCGGATGATCCGTTAGCGGACCTCGGCGGGTAGCGGGAACAGACTCGGGTTCGGGTTCCTCGGCGATTCTGAATCGTGCGATCGAGACTGTGCGACTTCCGATTACGATGCGATGATCTCCCCGTGACTCAGTGGCTTCCACTCTTCGGTTCCCTCATCGTCGCCGTTGCGGCATTGGTCGGCGTGCTGGTCAACAACCGCACGAATCGCGCCGCGCTCACCGCCGCGGACGAGCGGAACCGGGTCACGCTCGATGCCGCGCAGCGGAATGTGGAGCTGACGAACGCGGCGGCGGAGCGCCGGGAACACGACAAGTGGC
The DNA here is from genome assembly GCF_001612745.1 of Nocardia amamiensis NBRC 102102. Classification (GTDB taxonomy): domain Bacteria; phylum Actinomycetota; class Actinomycetes; order Mycobacteriales; family Mycobacteriaceae; genus Nocardia; species Nocardia amamiensis. Next base: position 22,377 of record NZ_BDBA01000087.1, read on the forward strand.
GGCGGGAATCCGTGCTGACCGCCGTCTCTTCCGTGCTGGCGATCTCCAGCGAGGTCCGTCAGCAGTTGATGCACTGCGACCGCTGGGCGGACGACGAGCTGGATCGGATCGGTGCGGAGCTGCGCCAAACCATCGCCGGTTCGGTGGGTTTCATCAGCAGCCTGCGCGTGGTGGCGCACCGGAAGCTGCCCAATCGCTGTGCGGATCTGATGCGCACGCTCAGCGCGGCGCTGAACATCACCCTGCAGCGCAGGGGCATCGAACTCGACGGCGAGGCCACCGGCGCGGAGATCTCGGAAATCCAGGCGCTGTGGTCGCGGGCGATCGAGAACACGGTCGAGGAAGAACGCTCCGTGATCAGCGCGACGCGGATCGAACTCGAGATCAAGGTCTCCAGCGAACTCGCGCATGCCGCGCCCCAACCGGCCCTTGCCCGAGCCTGATCCTCGCGTGCGGAGCCGGTCCGTCACTCACAGTGCGGCGATGACTTCTTTCATGCCGGAGCGGAGCAGGTCGGCGTAGGCGTCGACATCAGCTATGACCTCGGAGTCGGCGTGCACGGAGACGGTGACGGTGTCGCCGAGGCCGTGCACACCATGGGTGAGATGCATAACAGAGCCCAGAGCCGGGAAGCCTGCGGTGAACCGGACCTGGCCGCCGCCGAAGGCGAGATCGGCGGGACCGCGGTCGACGCTGGAGACGACGGTGTGACCCGCGATCGAGTCGGGGACGGTGTCGACCGGATAGCGGTCGACGTCGCGGCGCAGCAACGGCGCCGGGATGGCCGCGGTGACCCGATCCTGCGCGGACAGCAGGGGGTGCTGAGCGCGCAGCCGTCGCTCGGCGAGCGCGGCGGCGATCTTGTCGGCGCGCAGGCGCAGGTCCGGCTCGTCGGTGAACAGGTCGACGCCGAGACTGCGGTAATTGTTGCGCGGGTGGATGCCACGCTCGGTGGACGACTCCGGCAGGGCCATCGGCACCTGTGCGCCCAAGCGCCGCGCGGATCCTTCTCGATCGGCCAGATAGCGAACGAGCGCCAACGACACCGCCGTCAGGACGACAACGGTCACGGTGCGACCGGGTACCCGCAGGTCTTCGGCGGAGAATACGAGCATGCGTACCGCATGCCGCGAGATCCCCTCGGCCACGGGCCGATTCACCGGGCTCGGCGGGAAACCCGCTCCGGGTGGGGGAAGTCGGCCGCTCTCGGTCAATTGCGCGAGTTGCTGCTGCGCCCGAAAGGCTTGGTGACCCCGGACCGCGGTCGACGCCAGCCGAACCGGCACACGCAGCAGGCCTAGAGCCGAATCGACCAGTACACCGCCACCTCCAGGTACCAACCTCGCGCGACGACCGACCCGAGACACGACATCCTCGTCCAGGGCGGACGCGCTGAACAGCGCACGCGCGATCGCCGAGGCCCGCCGTCCATCGGCAAGCGCATGCGACATCTGCAGCACCGCCACCAGGGCGGGACCGTTCCCCGGCCCTGGCGCATCGACGATCCCGCGGAACACATGCAATCGCCACGGACGCACTGCGGCATCGACACCGGTGCCGAGTACATCGCCGAGCGCATCCAGCAACCGCGACCAATAAGGCTCAGGCAGTTGGTGTTCCACGAATTGCTGGGCGTCGAATTCGCAGGGGGTCCAGGACGGGTAATCGATGTCCGCGGGCAGTTCGCGCAGGCGCACCCGCAGGTCTGCGAGCCGTTCGCTACGTTCGGCGACAGCGGCGCGCAGTTTTTCGGTCGGTTGTCCAGAATCCGCGAAGCAATACAGCAGAAACAGATCATTGCGCGTGCGCCGGGACAACCAGTACATCGCCGCGTCCTGCGGTGCCATCGCGCTCACAAGTAAAACGATATCGACTCGCTTGCGACCACATCCGGCAAGCCCGGAGTAAGTGTGCACGATCTTGTTCCACAACCGGCCGGAAAACCCCATCGATTCCACCGCCAAGCTCTGCTACCGTCTGTAGTAGGAACAGATACCACTCTCACCCACGGCGGGGTGTCGGCCATGGCTACAGATCTAGCTCGCACAATCGCTATGCAAGCCCATGAGGCGGACGAGCGGTACAGGGCCGCCGCGTTCATGAAGCGCTCGATCAACAAGGTCTTCCCGACGCATTGGTCGTTCCTACTCGGCGAGATCGCGCTCTACAGCTTCATCATCCTGCTGCTATCCGGCGTGTATCTGACGTTGTTTTTCGACCCCTCCATGGCGGAGGTCGTCTACAACGGTTCGTACCAGCCACTACGCGGCGTCACCATGTCGCGGGCGTACGAGACGGCGCTGAACATCTCCTTCGAGGTGCGCGGCGGCCTGTTCGTCCGCCAAGTACACCACTGGGCGGCGCTGCTGTTCGCGGCCTCGATCATCGTGCATCTGTTCCGGATCTTCTTCACCGGCGCCTTCCGCAAGCCCCGCGAGGCGAACTGGGTGATGGGCTCGCTGCTGCTGATCCTGGCGATGTTCGAAGGCTTCTTCGGCTACTCACTGCCCGATGACCTGCTGTCGGGCACGGGTCTGCGGGCCGCGTTCTCCGGCATCACCATCTCGATCCCGATCATCGGTACCTGGATGCACTGGCTGATGTTCGGTGGTGACTTCCCCGGCGACATCATCATCCCGCGCCTGTACATCGCGCACGTGCTGCTGTTCCCCGGGATCATCCTGGCGCTGATCGCCGCCCACATCGCCCTGGTGTGGTACCAGAAGCACACCCAGTTCCCCGGCCCCGGCCGCACCGAGAACAACGTGGTCGGCGCCCGCATCGTGCCGGTGTTCGCCGCGGACCAGGGCGCGTTCTTCGCCTTCACCCTGGCCGTCGTCAGCATCATGGGCGGCGTCTTCCAGATCAACCCGATCTGGAACCTCGGCCCCTATAACCCCTCGCAGGTGTCGGCGGGCTCGCAGCCGGATTTCTACATGATGTGGACCGACGGCATGGCCCGGTTGATGCCGCCGTGGGAGATATACATCGGTAACTACACCGTGCCCGCGGTGTTCTGGGTCGCGGTGATCATGACCTTGGTGTTCGTCCTGCTGATCAGCTACCCGTGGATCGAGAAACGGCTGACCGGCGACCGGGCCCCGCACCACAACCTGCTGCAGCGCCCGCGTGACGTGCCGGTCCGCACCGCGATCGGCGCGATGACGATCGCGTTCTACGTGGTGCTGACGCTGTCCTGCGTGAACGACATCATCGCCTACAAGTTCGACATCTCGCTGAACGCGACGACTTGGGTGGGGCGGATCGGGCTTCTGCTCGCGCCGCCGTTGGCCTACTTCCTCGCCTACCGCATCTGCCTGGGCTTGCAGCGCAGCGACCGCGCGGTGCTGGAGCACGGCGTGGAAACCGGTGTGATCAAGCGCTTGCCGCACGGCGAGTACATCGAGATCCATCAACCGCTCGGCCCGGTGGACGAGCACGGTCACCCGATGCCGCTGGAGTACCAGGGCGCCCCGGTCCCGAAGAAGATGAGCAAGCTCGGCGCTGCGGGCAAGCCGGGAACCGGCAGCTTCCTGCGCGCGGATCCGCGCCAGGAGAGCGAGCGGCACTTCGCGACCGAACACGAAGAGGAACGCAAGCAGCTCGCCGTGCTGCGCAAGGTCCAAGAGCGGGCGAACGGAAACGGATCCGCCCATTGATGATCGGACGGCGCCGAAACTCGTCCACGGAAAACCGCGAAGGCCCCGAGTCCATGCGACCCGGGGCCCGCTTTGCCTGGCTCAGGCTGCTCCAGTGCGGTTTATCCGCGCCGGAACTCCCCCGCCGAGAGCCCCACTAGGAACGCATCCCACTCGCTCGGCACGAAGGCCAAGACCGGGCCACATCCGTTGTCCTTGGTGTCACGAACCGCGACATCGCCGTCCCCGAGGAAAGCGACTTCTACGCAGTTTCCATCCGGGCCGCTGTATGTGCTCTTGCGCCACACAGCGCCCGCCCAATCAACTTCCACGGCACTAGCTCCTTTGCTGCGTCGAGAGCGAGATAGATTTCTCCTGACATTGTTCCAGCTAGCCTCGGCACTCGGCTGAAAGCCGAATCCCGAAGTGCACCCTTGGTAGAGCGCACTTTCCCGGTGCGTTGATATCGCACATGGAGTTCGAGAGGAAATTAACCTCGCGCGGGGCCTCTCCCCGCGGGCCAACACTAGCAGGTCCATCGAAAGTTTGCCCGCCTCTTGTCTATTCAATCATCGTAGCCACACACGTTTGCGAAGGAAGAGAGTTGCGGGAACATTGCCAGGCACTGGCATTCATTCTTCGCACTGGCGTACCACAATCTTTTTGACGGATGTGATTGCTCTGTTATCGGCCGACAATTCGGCGACCGCCGCGACCCGCGTCGACGGCGCCGCCGCAGCCGTGCATGATGGAACCTATGGTCGAACGCGATCGCGACGACGCAGGTCGCGCCCGTAATGCTCGCCCGCGCGACCGCCTCGGGCGCCCGCTGCCGCCGGGCGGCACCGGAGTCGCCCGAATTCCGGATGATCTAGATCTGCCACCCCAGCAAACCTTGACCTTCGCCCAGCAACTGCTGGACGACGGACTGGCATTCAACGCACATGAGGTTTTAGAGGCCGCATGGAAGAACGGGCCGTTCGCCGAGCGGATGCTGTGGCAGGCGCTGGCGCAGTTCGCTGTCGGTCTGACACACATACAACGTGGAAATCCCAAAGGCGCGCGTACACTCCTCGCCCGCGCAGTGTCCCGATTGACCGCCTATACCCCGGAAAAAGATAGTGTTCCCTACGGTATCGATCGCGCCGGACTGGTCGCCCACGCAGAATCTCTGCTCGCCGCGCTGGAGGCCGGCGCAGAACTGTCGGAGGCCGACCTGAGGCCGCGTCTGCGCGGCTGATCGCCTCGCTCCTACCATGGCAGGAGTGCGCATGTCCTCGTTCACCAGCCGAGCCCGTGGCTGAGCCGGGCGCGGGCCGGTACGCGCCGAGCCCGTCCGGTGATCTGCACCTGGGCAACCTCCGCACGGCGCTGCTCGCCTGGGCGTTCGCCCGCTCCACCGGCCGCCGCTTCCTGCTCCGGATCGATGATCTGGATCGGGTGCGCCCCGGCGCCGAGCGGCGGCAACTGGAGGACCTCGCCGCGATCGGCGTGGACTGGGATGGCCCCGTGGTACGCCAGTCCGAACGGCTGCCGCTCTACGAGGCGGCCATCGATCGACTCACCGCCACCGGACTCACCTACGAATGCTATTGCACCCGAAGGGAAATCCAGAAGGCGGCGACAGCTCCGCACGGGCCGATGGGTGGCTATCCAGGCACCTGCCGCGCGCTGAGCGCGTCCGAGCGCACCCGCCTGCGCGCCGAGGGCCGCGCTGCCGCGCTGCGCCTGCGTGCGACGGCTACCGAGTTCGAGGTGAACGACGACCTGCACGGCCGCTACCGCGGCCCGGTCGACGACGTGGTGCTGCGCCGCGGCGACGGCGTTCCGGCCTACAACCTCGCGGTTGTGGTGGACGACGCGGCACAGGGCGTCGACCAGGTGGTACGCGGCGACGATCTGCTGCCGTCGACACCGCGACAGGCATACCTCGCGACGCTGCTCGGTCTTCCGGTGCCGCGGTACGCCCACGTGCCGCTGGTGCTCAACCCAGACGGACGGCGGCTGGCGAAACGGGATGGCGCCGTGACGCTTACCGACCGGCGGCATCTCGGCAACACGCCCGAGGAAGTCGTCGCGGCACTCGCCGCTTCGCTCGGCTACACCGCGACCTCGTCCTCCGAGCTACTCTCGCATTTCGACCCGCTATCACTACCGCGCGAACCGTGGACACTCGACGTGAATGGGTTGTTGCAACGCAGCGGATGTCCGTAACGTACGCACTGGTCCAACTACTGATCAATCGACGAGGACAAATAACTATGACAAGCGGTGGGTACGACCCCAACCAGTATCCGCAGGGCGGGCAGCCGTATGGGCAGCCGTACCCGCAGGGTGGCGACCAGTACGGTCAGCCCCAGTATGGACAGCAGCCGCAGTACGGTCAGCAGCAGCCGCCGCAGTACGGCCAGCAGCCCCAGTACGGCCAGCAGCAGCCGCCGCAGTACGGCCAGCAGCCCCAGTACGGCCAGCAGCAGCCGCAGTACGGGCAGGAACCCTACGGCCAGTACCCGCAGCAGCCCGGTTTCAACAACTACGGCGGTCAGCCGGGTGACCTCGGCACCCGCATCGGTGCCCGCGTCATCGACGCGATCATCCTGCTGATCCCCTACTTCATCCTGTACGCCCTGGTCAGCGACTCCTTCGGCCTGACCATCGGGCTCAGCCTGGTCTGGACCCTGGTGCAGCTCGGCTACTTCGTCGGCCTGGAGACCTCGCAGGGCGCCACGCTCGGCAAGAAGATCCTCGGCCTGAAGGTGGTCGCACCCGGCGGCACCGGCAATGTGGACGCGGTCACCTCGCTGAAGCGCAACCTGTTCATCGCGGCGAACATCATTCCGTGCGTCGGCGGCCTCGTGTCGCTGGGTCTGGTGATCTACATCATGATCACCATCTCCCAGGACCCGAACAAGCAGGGCTGGCACGACAAGTTCGCCGGCGGCACCCAGGTCGTCAAGGCCGGATAAGCCGTCCGAAATGCGCAGGGGCGCACCCATTCGGGTGCGCCCCTGATGCTTTTCCAGCCCGGCGACTACGCGCTGGAAAACCCGACGACGATCACGACGACGAAATACAGCAAGCCCAGCACGAACGCGCCGATACCGATCCAGATGCCCGCGAGCGCCATGCCGCGCCCCTCCTGGCCGGACTGCTTGATCTGATTCAGCGCGACCACGCCGAGGATGACGCCGATGATCGAGCCGAGCCCACAGGTGACGAACCCGACCAGGGACGAGATCAGCGCGCCGATCGCGACGCCGTTGGTGCCCTGCACCGGAGCGCCGTAGGGCTGGTAAGGACTCTGGTAGCCGTAATTCGGCTGCGGATACGGCTGCGCGGGCTGCTGGTAGGACGGGTACTGCGGTTGTGGCGGCGGCGTCATCGGCTGTGACGGCGGCTGCACCGGGTACTGCGGCGCCGACGGATAACCCGAAGGCTGCTCGGCGTTCGGGTACTGCGGCAGCGAACTCTGTCCACCGGACTCCGGCGACACACCTTGGCCGCCGTACTGCTTCCACCACTCGTCGGAGTCCCCGGGATTCGTCATTGCTACAGCGTATTCCACAACCTGGTTTGATGATGCGGGTGAGTGAGTCGAATACCACTGAAGAACACGGGTCTGGGCGCCCCGCGTCGAACCATGCGGCATTTGCCCAGGTGGCGCGGGGATACTACACACCGATCGTGGCCCTGTTCACCGCGACGCTGATCATTTCCAACATCTGTGCCACCAAGGGGGTGGAGTTCCTCGGCGATCACTCGGTGTCGCTGGGTCCGCTGCAAATCCTGCCCATCGCCACCGACGGAGCCTTCTTCCTGTTCCCGCTGGCCTACATCCTCGGCGACGTGCTGAGCGAGGTGTACGGCTTCCGCGCCACGCGGCGTGCCATCTACTACGGCTTCGCCGCCCTACTGCTGACGGTCGTCTGCTTCGCCATCGCGATCCGGCTGCCCGCCGCAGGCTTCTATGAGAACCAGGAGGCGTTCCGTACGGTTCTCGGGACGACGCCCCGGCTCGTCATCGCAGGCTTGGCCGGATACTTCGTCGGACAGCTACTGAATTCCGCGACCCTGGTGCTGATCAAGGAGCGGACCAAGGAGAAGTATCTGTGGGCCAGGCTGATCGGATCGACCATCGTCGGCGAGTTCGCGGACACACTGATCTTCTGTTCGATCGCCGCGGGCGCCATCGGCATCGACACCTGGCAGCAGTTCGTGAACTACGTGATCGTCGGCTTCCTCTGGAAGACCATGGTCGAAGTACTGGTGCTTCCGATCACCTATCGCGTGATCGCATTCCTGAAGAAGCACGAACCTACTTACGCCCCAATGGAAATCACCCCACTGCAAGCCTGAGCTGTGTTTTGTGGCTCGTGTCCGAGCGACCGCCGCTTGCGACTTCGTCGCTTGCGCGGCGGCCACTCGGACGCGAGTCGGATCAACCACCATTCCGCCGCCAGCGGCCCAATACTTCCGCTTTGTGCTCGTCGAAGTAGCCGCCCTCGATGCTCTGCCGGATGCGGTCGACCAAGCGCACTGTGAACCGTTCGTTGTGGATCGTGCACAGCGTGGCAGCGAGCATCTCCTTGGCCTTGAACAGGTGGTGGATGTAGGCGCGGGTGTAGTTGGCGCAGGTGTAGCAGTCGCAGGACTCGTCGATCGGAGTGAAGTCACGCCGGAAGCGGCTGGTGTTGATGTTGAACCGGCCGGTGTCGACATAGATCGCCGCGTTGCGAGCGACCCGGGACGGGTTGACGCAGTCAAAGGTATCCGCGCCGTTCTCGATGGCGGTGAAGACGTCCTCCGGCTCGCTGATGCCGAGCATGTGCCGGGGCTTGTCCTCGGGCAGCTCGTCACAGCACCAGCCGACGATGGCGCCCAGATTGTGCTTCTCCAGCGCGCCGCCGATGCCGTAGCCGTCGAAACCCGTTCCCGCGTTGCCCCGGATCGATTCGAGGCCGCGACAGGCCTTGCGGCGCAAGTCCTCGTATTGCGCGCCCTGGATGACGGCGAACAGCGCCTGATATGGGCGGTGCGCGCGTGCGGCGGTCAGCCGCTCGTGTTCATCGATGCAGCGCTGCGCCCACTCGTGCGTGCGCTGCACCGACTGCTCCTGGTAGGCACGGGTGTTGAGCAGCGTGGTGAGCTCGTCGAAGGCGAACATGATGTCGGCGCCCAGCTGGTGCTGAATGCCCATGGACACCTCGGGGGTGAAGCGGTGCTCGGAACCGTCCAGGTGCGAGCGGAAGGTGACACCGTCGTCGTCCACGGTGGCCAGCCGTTCCTTGCCGGGTGCGATCACGTCGTCGCTGCGCACGTCGACGGCCTCCATCGCGAGCACCTTCTTGAACCCGACGCCCAGCGACATCACCTGGAAACCGCCGCTGTCGGTGAAGGTCGGCCCCGGCCAGTTCATGAACGCGCCGAGCCCACCCGCTTCGTCCACGATGTCGGCGCCCGGTTGCAGGTAGAGGTGATAGGCGTTGGCCAGCAACGCCTGGGCCCCCAGGTCGCGCATGGTCTCCGGCAGCACCGCCTTGACCGTCGCCTTGGTACCCACCGGGATGAACGCGGGCGTGGCGATCGAGCCGTGCGGCGTACCGATCACACCGGACCGGCCGTGCCGCCCGTCCAGACGCGTACCAACGGTGAAGGAGAACGATTCGGGACCGGACACCCCGCTATCCTCGCAGTTCCCCGGACACCGCCCACACCAGGCCACCAGCAGCAAATTACACAGCCGCGGCGAACTGGGCGTTGTAGAGGCGGTAATACGCCCCGCGCTCCTCGAGGAGGCGTTCGTGGGTGCCGTGTTCCACGATCCGGCCCGATTCCATGACGACGATCAGGTCGGCGTCGCGGATGGTGGACAGGCGGTGGGCGATGACGAAGCTGGTGCGGTCCCGGCGCAGCGCGGCGGTCGCGTGCTGCACCAGCAGTTCGGTGCGGGTGTCCACCGAGCTGGTGGCCTCGTCCAGGATGAGGATGGATGGTTTGGCCAGGAACGCGCGTGCGATGGTGATCAGCTGTTTCTCGCCCGCGCTGACGCCGGATCCCTCTTCGTCGATGATCGTGTCGTAGCCGTCGGGCAGCGCGTGCACGAAGCGGTCCACGTAGGCGGCGCGTGCCGCGGCGAGGATGTCCTGTTCGGTGGCGTTCGGGTTGCCGTAGGCGATGTTCTCCCGGATGGTGCCGCGGAACAGCCAGGTGTCCTGCAACACCATGCCGATGCGCGAGCGAAGGTGGTCGCGGGTGATCTGGGTGATGTCGACCCCGTCGACGGTGATGGTGCCCGCGTCCAGTTCGTAGAACCGCATGAGCAGGTTCACCAGCGTGGTCTTGCCCGCGCCGGTCGGGCCGACGATCGCGACCACATGCCCTGGCTCGGCCACCAGGGAGAGCCGCTCGATCACCGGCTGGTCCGGTTCGTAGCGGAACGAGACGGCCTCGAACTCCACCCGGCCCCGATCGACCGGACGGGCATCGTCCATCACCGGGTCCGGGATCTGCTCCTCGGCGTCGAGGATCTCGAAGATCCGCTCAGCCGAGGCGACGCCGGATTGCAGCAGGTTGGCCATCGCGCCGAGCTGGGTCAGCGGCTGGCTGAACTGCCGGGAGTATTGGATGAACGCCTGCACCTCGCCGAGCGAGAGGGTTCCTGTCGCCACCTTGAGGCCGCCGACCAGCGCGACCAGCACGAAATTCACGTTCCCGAGGAACATGATGGCGGGCATGATCAGCCCGGAGATGAACTGCGCCTTGAAGCTGGCCTGGTAGAGCTCTTCGTTGCGCTGGTCGAACTCCTTGCCGACCTCTCGGTTGCGCCCGAACGCGGTGACCACCTCGTGCCCGGTGTAGGCCTCCTCGACCTGGGCATTCACCAGGCCGGTGTACTTCCACTGGTTGACGAAGTGCGGCTTGGAGCGTTTCGCGATCTGCGCGGTGACCACGATGGCGGCGGGCACGGTGAGCAGCGCGATCACCGCGAGCACCCAGGAGATCCAGAACATCATGGCCAGGATGCCGAGCACCGAGAACACCGAGATCAACAACTGGCTCATGGTCTGCTGCAAGCTCTGCGACACGTTGTCCACATCGTTGGTCACCCGGCTGAGCACGTCGCCGCGCGGCGCGGAGTCGAAGTAGCGCAACGGAAGCCGGTGGATCTTGTCCTCGACGTCGCTGCGCAGCCGCTTCACCGTCCGGTTGATCACGATGTTGAGCAGGTATCCCTGCAGCCAGCCGAAGACGGCGGCGCCGAGGTAGAGCACCAGCACCAGACCGAGGACCCGGGCGACCGCGTCGAAGTCCACACCCACGCCGGGCACCACGTCCATGGCACTGAGCATGTCGGCCAAAGTGTCGTCGCCCTTGGCCCGCAATGCTTCTATCGCCTGATCCTTGGTGACGCCCGGCGAGAGTTGCTTACCGACCACGCCGTCGAAGACCAGGTTGGTGGCCTTGCCGAGGATGTAGGGCCCGAGAGTGTTCAACACCACCGAGACGATGACGAGCAGCACGATCAGCCCGGCGTAGACCCGTTCCGGGGCCAGCCTGCGCAGCAGACGTTTCAGCGAGGGTCCGAATGATTTCGCTTTGGCGTCCGGCGCACCCGGACTGGGCATTCCCGGTCTCACCGCGCCTCCTCGGCACTCAGTTGCGATTCGACGATCTCCCGGTACTCCGAGCAGTCCCGGATCAGCTGCTCGTGCGTGCCGATGCCCGCCATCGCACCGTCCTCGAGCACCACGATCTGATCAGCGTCCCGGATGGTGGCGATGCGCTGGGCCACGATGAGCACCGAGGCGTCGGCGGTCTCGGGTTTCAGCGCCTCCCGCAGCCTGGCGTCGGTGGCGACGTCGAGTGCGGAGAAGGAGTCGTCGAACAGGTACACCCTCGGCTTCTTCACCAGCGCCCGCGCGATGGCGAGCCGTTGACGCTGGCCACCGGAGACCGTCGTCCCGCCTTGCGCGACCGGCGTCTGCAGCCCGTGCGGCATCTCCCGGACGAAATCGGCGGCCTGCGCGATTTCCAGGGCGCGCCATAGTTCCTCGTCGGTGGCGTCCGGATTGCCATAGCGCAGATTGCTCGCGATTGTTCCGGAGAACAGATACGCCTTCTGCGGCACGAGCCCGATTTGCGAGCGCAAGAGCTCGAGATCAATGTGACGGACGTCGGTGCCGCCCACGTAGACCGCGCCGTCGGTGACGTCCATCAGCCGGGGAATGAGGTTGACCAATGTGGTCTTGCCCGAACCGGTGGAGCCCACGATCGCGGTGGTCGTGCCCGGCCGCACCTGGAACCGAATGGCTTTCAGCACCGGCTTCTCCGCGCCAGGGAAGGCGAATTCGGCGAACTGGAAATCCACCACGGCCGGGTCGTCGGTGAACGGCTGCGGCAGTCGCGGCGGATGGACCGAGGATTCGGTGTCCAGCACCTCGCCGATCCGGTCGGCGGAGACCGCGGCGCGCGGCGCCATCATGGCCAGGAACGAGGCCATCATCACGGCCATCAGGATCTGCATGATGTAGGACAGCAGTGCGGTGAGCGAGCCGATCTGCATGTGCCCGGCGTCGATCTCGCGTCCGCCGAACCAGATCACCGCGACGGCGGTGACATTGCTGATCAGCATCACGGTCGGGAACATCAGCGCCATCAACCGGCCGACGCGCAGCGCGGTGTCGGTCAGTTCGGTGTTGGCCAAGCCGAATCGCCAGGTCTCCTGCCGCTCCCGCACGAACGCCCGCACGACGCGGATACCGGTGATCTGCTCGCGCAGCACCCGGTTCACCTCGTCGATCCTGGCCTGCATGTCGCGGAAGCCGGGCACCATCTTGGAGATCAGCACGGCCATGGACAGACCCAGGGCGGGCACCGCGATCAACAGCAGCCAGGACAGGCCGAGATCCTCGCGCAACGCCATGACGATGCCGCCGACGCACATGATCGGCGCCATCACCAGGATCGTCGCCGACATCACGATGAGCAGCTGAACCTGCTGAATATCGTTGGTATTGCGGGTGATCAGCGAGGGCGCGCCGAACATCCCCACTTCCCTGGCGGAGAACGTGCCGACGCGGTGCAGCACCGCGCCGCGCAGGTCTCGGCCCGCGCCCATCGCCGCCTGCGCGCCGAGATAGACCGAGGCGGCCGAGGCGACGATCTGCACGCCGGTCACGGCGAGCATCCACACACCGGTCGTCCAGATGTAGCCGAGATCGCCCTTGGTGACGCCGTTGTCGATCAGATCCGCGTTGAGGCTCGGCAGGTACAGCATCGCGATGACGGAAATCAGCTGCAGCGCAACGACCCCCGCCAGCTGGGCGCGGTAGGGGTGCAGATACGTGCGGAGCAGTCTGATCAGCATGATGAATCGCAGGCTACCGGCAATCGGTGCGATGCGTCGCGGGGTTTCCTGACCAGCATGAATGCCCTTCCGTGCGGCGTTATCTTCGCGCCCAGGCGCCCGGGTCCTCGGTGAGCGTCTCGACGAATCCGGGCAGCCGGTCGCGCGCGATGTCGTCGATGGTCACGTTCTCCAGCACCGCACGGATGTTGACCCGCAGCGCGATCCACACCCGTTGCAACGCCTCGGCCGAGCCGGAGTAGCGCACGTCCTCCGGCCGCGCCCCGCGCACCGAGGCGAGCGGGCCCTCGATCGTGCGGATCACGTCGGCGATGGAGATCTCGGACGCGGGCTTGGCCAGCCAATAGCCGCCGTCCGGACCGCGTCTGCTGATCACCAGATCGGCGCGGCGCAGCTCGCCGAGCACCGACTCGAGCACCTTGGGCGGGATCCGCTGGGCGGTGGCGATTGCCTCGGCCTTGACCGCCGGAGCGGCCTGCACCACAGGTGCGCCGCCCCCGGCTACAGCGTGATTCAGCGGCGGCGCACTGGCGATCTCGAGCAGCGTCCGCACCGCGTAATCGATCTTCGCGGTGATGTGCACAGCGGTGACTCCTGGCGTCCGGAGGTGGGTAGCTCGAATCTACGCGGCGCCACCCGCGCCGAGCACACAGGTTGCCGCGTCCAGCAGTGCCGACTCGACCAGGGAGTCGTCCGCGCCCGGCACCAGTTCCTTGGAGATCAGTGCGACGCCGATCACCTCGAGTGCCGCGCAGGCGCGCAGCTGCGCCTCCGCGGTGGCCTCCGGCCCGGCCAGCCAGGTGCGCAGGACCTGACTGGCGTCCATCAAGTCCGGGTAGCGGTCGGCCATGGCGTTGATGATCGCCACCGTGTCTCGTACGACCAGCGCACCCGCGTCGCGGTGATGGATAAGACCGCGCAGATAGGTCCGCAGAACCTGGCGGATGCCGTCCGCGTCGTGCTGCATATGGTCGAGTTCGTCGGTCACCGAACGCATGTGATCGACGATAGGATCGATGATCGCCAAGAGCAGGTCGAGCTTCGAAGCGTAGTGATAGTAGAGCGACGCCTTTGTGATTCCTACCGCATCGGCGACCTCGCGCAGGCTCGTCTGCTCGAATCCTTTTGCCGCGAACAGCTTCACCGCGGCGTCGCGAATCGCAGCTTTAGTGCCTCCACCTGGGGAAACAGCGCCGGGTGTGTCACGGACAACCATTCGAGAATCCTCTCATCACTCGCGCGCCGGGCGAACGCCACCCGCAAAATAGAGGTTGAACCTCCGCTTCCTTCCTAGGTAGTCTACCTACCGCACGGTAGGCAGAAAGCGTCAGTGGAGGCGGGGACATGCAGGGCGTCCCGCGAGTGCTGTCTACAGGCAGACCCAGCACGGTCCCAGTCATCGCTAGGAGTAACCACTCGTGTCCGTTTACCTGTATAGATGGGGAAAGTTCGCTTTCCGCCGGAAATGGATAGTCCTTCCCGTCTGGCTCGTCTTGTTCGTGCTCCTCGGTGGCCTGGGCGCACAGCTCAGCAAGCCGATGACCAACGACTTCACCATGCCGGACCTGCCATCCGCCCGTGCCAATGACATCCTCGACAAGCACTTCCCCGGCGCGTCCGACGCGTTCAAGTTCGACGCGGTCACCGGCATCTATGTCGTCGCCGCCCCCGAGGGGCAGAAGCTGACCGACCCGGCGAACCGTACGGCGCTGGAAGCGTTTATCGCCAAGCTCGGCCAGTTCGACATCATCGACCACGGCAAGCCGATCACCAACCCGGTCGAGGCGGCCGACAAGATGGGCTGCCTGGCCACCCCCGACCCGGCGCAGTGCAGCGGCGCACCGCTGAACGTGCTCAGCAAGACCGCGCCGGAGACCGTGGCGGTGATCAACGCCCCGTTCACGATCAAGAAGTTCACCGACGTCACCGACGAGAATCGGGCCGCCGCCTACGACGTGGCCGCCGACGCCCGCAATGCCGGGCTCACGGTCGAGCTGAGCGGCTCGATCGCGCAGAAGCAGGAGGCGCCCAGCGGCAAGTCCGAGATGATCGGCATGGCCGTCGCACTGGTCGTGATGATCGTGGCGTTCGGCGCCATCGTCGCCGCGTTCGTGCCGATCGTCACCGCGATCATCGGCCTCGGCGCGGCCACCTCGCTGATCATGGTCGGCACCTCGGTGATGGAGGTGCCCAGCTTCACCACATTCCTCGCCTCGATGATCGGCATCGCGCTGTCCATCGACTACGCGCTGTTCATCGTGTCCAGGTACAAGCACGAACTGGCGGTGCAGGATTCGCCGGAGGAGGCCGCGGGCACCGCGCTCGGCACGGCCGGTTCCGCTGTGGTGTTCGCCGGCCTGACGGTGATCATCGCGCTGGCGGGCCTCGGCATCGTCGGCGTCGAGTTCATGACCTTCATGGGCCTGGGTGGCGCGATCGCCGCCGGTTTCGCGGTGCTCACCGCGGTCACGCTGATGCCGGCGCTGCTCGGCGCGTTCGGCCGCTTCCTGTTCAAGCCGAAGCTGCCGGTGGTTGCCCAGCACGACCCCGAGGACGACACCTCGGTCACCAACGGCATGCGCTTCGGCAGACTGATCGGCCGGGCGCCCTGGGCCGCGCTGATCCTGAGCGTCGCGGTGCTCGGTGCGCTCGCCGCGCCCGCCGCCGGACTGAACCTCGGCCTGCCCGGCGACGACAGCATGCCGAAGACCTCCACCATCCGTAAGGCCTACGAGCTGCGCACCGAAGGCTTCGGCGAGGGCAGCAACGGCGTGCTGAACGTTGCCGCGGACCTGAGTGGCGTGCCCGCCGAGAACCGGGAGGCGGCGGTCAAGGCGCTGCGCGACAAGCTCGCGTCCTACCCTGACATGGACTACGTGACCGAGCCGCAGTGGAGCGAGGACCAGCAGGGCGTGCTGCTGGACGGGGTGCCGAAGTCCGGACCCAACAACCAGGCCACCAAGGACCTGGTGCGCGATGCCAGGAACGCCGAGGACCAGCTGAAGGCCGAGTACGGCATCGAATACGGCATCACCGGCACCACGGCGATCTACGCCGACGTGGACCACGTGCTGCTCAGCAAGATCGTGCCCTACCTGGCCATCGTGGCAGGCGCGGCGTTCGTCCTGCTGATCCTGGTGTTCCGGTCGATCCTGGTTCCGCTCACCGCGGCGCTCGGGTTCCTGCTCTCGATGGGCGCGACTTTCGGCGCGACCGTGCTGATCTTCCAGGAAGGCAAGCTCGGCCTGATCGAGGACCCGCATCCGCTGGTCAGCTTCCTGCCGATCATGCTGATCGGCCTGGTGTTCGGCCTCGCGATGGACTACCAGGTCTTCCTGGTGACCCGGATGCGTGAGGAGTTCGTGCACGGCAAGTCGGCCAAGGACGCGGTGGTCTCCGGCTACCACCACGGCGCGCGCGTGGTGACCTCGGCGGCGATCATCATGATCTCGGTGTTCGGTTCGTTCTTGATGGAAAGCGATGTGACGGCGAAGTCGTTCGGCTTCGCGCTGGCGGCGGGCGTGCTGCTGGACGCGTTCATCGTCCGTATGGTGCTGATCCCGTCGCTGCTGGTGCTGATGGGCAAGTGGTCGTGGTGGATGCCGAAGTGGCTCGACCGGATCCTGCCCGACATCGACGTCGAAGGCTCGAAGCTGCGTGAGCTGCAGCGGCGTTCGGCCGAGACGGCGAAGGTGCCGGTCGGCGTCAGCTGATCCGGTAATTATTCGCTCGGCCCCGCACCCCGGACCTGGGGAGCGGGGCCGAGTTCGTTCCCGGTTCGAGTCCGGGTTGGCATACGGGTACCGACGTCGGTGGAAGCCGATCCGTCCGAGGCGGGCGATTATCGGCTGGGCTCCGGGAGTTCGCAGGTGCCGACCTTCGGATTCACACCCACGTAATTGAGTGGTCCGGCCAGCGACGTCACGGCGATCGTGCCCCATCCGGCGCAGTCGATCGGGGGCCCGCTGTCGAAATTGTGCCGCTGAGCGGCCGCGAGCAGCCCGATGGCCAGCCACATCAGCAACAGGAACCCGAGAATTCGGGAGCCTGTTCCGCGCCTGGCCGGCATGCGAGGTTCCTGGTCGCGCATCGCATCGGTTCCTTCCGTGCTCCCCGAGAGCGGGATACCCGGAATTTCCGACAGCTACCTTTTCAAACCGCTGGCCGAGAGGCAGCACAGGATTCTCGGCACAGGTTCAGTTCACGCAGAGCGCGTCATGGGTGGAGGTACGCTGCCCGGCATCGTCCGGCTCGGGACACAGGGGACCCGGCTATTGCCGGCCGGGTGGCGTACCCACCCGGCCATCGTTGGACAACTTCGGTCGACTGAATCACGGACTCGGTTGCGGCACATTGCAATCCGCGATCTTCGGGTTCACGCCCAGGTAGTTGAGCGGTCCCGCGATGACCGTGACGACGATCGTGCCGAAACCGGCGCAGTTCACCGGCCCACTGTCGAAATAGTTGCGTTGTGCCGCGGCGACCACGCCGATCAGCAACCAGATCAAGACGATGACACTTCCGATTCTCATTGTTCTCTCGCGCATCATTCCCGCGCGGACTGTCCGACGGCGCATTCGCGTCACGTCCATCCCGCACTTCCGTACCGGGCGTATACCCCCGATCGCACCGAATATCCGGCCCCGGAAAGACATTTCTCGAGCGGTTCGGCGCCGGACACCCTCGAGGACCGCTGGTAGCTTCGGTATGCATGGCATCGGTTCTGCAGTGGTCGATTCCCGGCTGGGTGATCCTCCTCGTGCTCGTCGCGGTCTATGAACTGACCGTGAACAAACGACGCAAGCGCCGCCGCAGCACCCCCATCTCCGGCACGTTCACCGATGAGTTCACCGCGATGTTCTACGGCACCAAGCGACTGGAGCTCGACCATCGCGAATCGGTGTCCATGCTGCGTGACGAGCAGGAGCAAGGCGCGCCCCCGCTGCTCGGCCTCGACCTCGACCGCCGCACGGTCGTCCTGCGCAAGGACCAGGGCGGGTGAGCGAGTCGCCTTGCCGCGCCTGCGATCACAGGCGCGGCCGACCAAGGTATGTCAGTGCGCCCTGCCGGGCCGAGCGCGGAGGCAGCGGAAGCCGTAAACCGAGCAGGCACGGCGACGGTCGGCCAGAATGAGTCCATGCGAGGCTCGATGGGTGAGAAGTGGCGGCGGTTCGGCGAACATCTCGAGTCCGCGCCGGGACGGCTGTCCAGCGAAGTCCGGCGGGTCCTGCGGGCCAAAGCCGCGGGCGGGGCCGAGTCGGGCGAGGACGCGGCGCCGGAGTTGGCCACGTTCGCCGATCTGGTGGCGAACCGGTCCTACCGGGTCACCGAGCAGACCATCGCGGCGCTGAAGGCGGCCGGGCACAGCGACGACGAGATCTTCGAAGCGGCCGCGGTCGCCGCCTACGGGGCGGCCGATCGCCGCTACCGGGCGGCGCGCCTGGCCTGGGAGGGACGCTGAAATGTGGCTCGAAGCAGTGAAATCCGGACACGACCGGCCGACCAAGTTCGTGCTGTGGACGATGCGGCGGTTCAGCGGCGTCGAGGTGCCCGCGGTGCTGAAGGTGCTGTTCTATCGGCATCGGTTCTTCGGTTCGCCGCTGTCGGATCTGATTCAGGACGCGATGCGCGGACCGTCGTACTGGACCGTCGCCGAACGCGAGATCTTCGCGACGCAGACCTCCCAGTCCAACGAGTGCCCGTTCTGCGCGACCTCGCACGAGGCCATCGCGGGCGCGTACGTCGATGCCGACGTGGTGACCCGCGCCTTGGCCGATGGCGCCGATTCCCCGCTGCGCCCCGAAGCGCGGGTCATGCTCGGCTTCCTGGCGAAAATGGCCCGTGATCCGGACGGGCTGACCGCCGAGGACGCCGCGCTGGTGCGTCTGGCGGGCGTTTCCGAGGAAGCGTTCGAGGAGGCGGTCTGGGTGGGCACCTGCTTCAACGTGATCAACCGGATGATGAACACCGTCGGAGCCGGTCCGCTGGACGGGAAGCAACGCCCCCTGAGCGCACGATTCATCAAGCTCGTCGGCTATCGCATGCCACCGCCGGTGACGTTGTTCTCCCGCGGCGTCTGACTCCATTTCCGCCGATCCGCTGCCGCGCCGGATTGATTTGTGTTCTCCTCGTGGAGTGAGCCAAGTCCACTTGGGGCACATTTTTCATATCGCCGGTAGTCCCGTTACCGGCGAAGTTTCCGACGCGCTGGTCGCGGTGCCGGACGGGGCGCTGGTAATCGACGACGGCGGGCGCATCGCATACTGCGGAAGCAGAGCCGATATTCCGGCCGGCTACCGCGCCGAAAAAGTGTTCGATCACCGCCCGGGATTCCTTCTGCCGGGGTTCGTCGACACCCATATTCATTTCCCGCAGACCTTCGCAGGCGACGCGTACGGCGGCGGTCAACTGCTGGAGTGGCTCGAACGGTGCATCTATCCCGCGGAATCTCGTTACGCCGAACCAGAATTCGCACAATTGGCGGCCATGGAATTCTGCGAGCGACGCGTCGCGGCGGGCACCACGGCGGCGATGGTCTTCGGCTCGGCCTTTCCTCATGCGCAAGACGCACTGTTCGCCGAGACGCAGCGACGCGGCCTGCGAATGATCAGTGGCCGCGGCATCCAAACGACAGGGGAGAAGTCTGCGGCGCCGCTGATCACCACCGAGGACGATGCCATCCGGCTGACCAGCGAAGAAATCGACAGATGGCACGCGGCCGATACCGGCGATGTCGGCACGGCATTGCTCCATGTGGCGGTCGTACCCCGTTTCTCGCTCGCGGTCACCCGCGAGACATTGAAAAACCTTGGTGAACTGTACGATTCGGTGCGCGACCGTGGTGTCTACTTCCACAGCCACCTCAACGAGAACAACCGTCCTGGAACCGGGGAGGTCGACAGCACCAAGCAGGCGTACGACGTGGCCACCTACCTGGACACCTACGACGGGAAGTTCCTGCCGGGATCGGCCGAGGGCGGCAAGAGCCTGCTCGGTAGGCGCAGCATCCTGGCCCACTGTGTGCACTGCCAGGACGTGGAGCTGCGGCGGATGGCCGAGACCGGCACGTCGATCGCGCACTGCCCGGTGTCTCAGCAGTTCCTCGGATCCGGCACGATGCCGTGGAAACGGACGATCGCTTCGGGCGTCACGGTGGCTGCCGGCACCGATTTCGGTGGCGGCGACGAATGGCTGATCCCGCAGGTGCTGTCGGCCGCGTTCAAAGTGCACATCTCCGAACCGGGCGAAGACGGGGTGTCGATGCATCCCGCGGAAATGCTCTTCACCGGCACGCTGGCGGGCGCGCGGGCCCTGGATATGGAAAGCCGGTTCGGAAACTTCGACCTCGGCAAGGAAGCCGATTTCGTCGTCGTCGACCCGGCTCGTGTTCCGTCGCTGGAAAGCGCGCTGGCGCAGGGGATTCGTTCCGAAGACTCTGCTTTGGCACGGGATCAGACGTTGTTCGCACTGCTGATGGGTCTCCGCGAGCCCGCGATCGCCGAGGTTTACGTGCGGGGTCGCCGCATCGACCTCCACTAGAAGCCGTCCATGAACGCCGCCGCGACCGCCGTCACCTTCTTCCACCATCCCGCTGACGACGTGGGTTTCCAATCCTGGCTGGCACGGACGGCCAAAATTGCGGAAACCGCCGAGGGATTCGTGGATTCCGCCATTGCGGTGACCGAAGATCCCTGGCTGGAGCCGGGTTTCAGCGTCACTTTTCGATCCGAGCAATCGCTGCACCACTTTCTGGACTCGCCCGAGCGAGCACGCTCGCTGAGCGAAGGCGAGTCGCTCGGATTTCGCCGCAAGAGCTCCGACCTGATCATCGTCGAAGGAGAATCGCCGCCACCAGGGATCGGTGTATTCCGGCACCGCGTTGCCGGCGGCAAAGAAGCCGAATTCGCGGCGACCGAAGCGCGACTTGTCGCGGTGAGTTCCGAGTTTCCGGGATTCGAGGGCGCCGCCCTCTTCCCGTCCGGCGAGAGCGGGAGCTGGTTCTCGGTGCTCCGGTTCCGGACCGGAGGCCAGCTGGCGGATTGGATGCGCTCGAAAGAGCGCGCCGCCGCCTTGCCGGAGTTGCGCGCGAAACTGACCGAGGACTTCACCGTGGAGGCACAAACCACGCCGTTCGGGTCTACGGTGCGCACGGTCGACGGCAAGACCAGGATGACGCCGACATGGAAGATCGCCATGCTTGTGCTGCTGGTGCTGTATCCGACGGTGATGACGCTGTCGCGATTCCTGGGCCCGGTGCTGGACCGGATGGGAGCGCAGCCGTGGCTGGCGATGTGGCTGAGCCAGATCGTCAGCGTCGGACTGATGAGCTATTTCCTGTCACCGGCGGTCGCGGCCCGATTCCGGCGCTGGCTCGATCCGATCGACGGTGCGGGTTTTCGGGTCAGCGCCGCCGGTGCCGCGGTCATCGTCGTGCTCTACGCGCTGACGCTGCTGCTGTTCGCGTCGGTGAAATGGCTGCAGTACTGGGACTACGACCTGTGAGCCGTCAGGACAGGTCGAGGTGCCGGTTCATCGACATCGCCGCTTGCGCCAACTCGGGCAGCTCGAGCACCGTGACGCCTGCCTGCTGGAGCTTTTCCACGCCGACGCAATTCGCGACGAACGTCGACGGCTCCCGCCACGCGATCACCACCACCGGGATACCGGCCCGCAGTATCCGGTCGGTGCACGGCAGACGGGTCTTGGTGCCGCGCTCCGAGCACGGCTCCAGCGTGCTGTAGAGCGTGGCCCGCGCCAATCGGCGGTCATCGGCGTCGAGCTTGTTCAGCGCCGCCTCCTCGGCGTGCTCCTTCGGATCGGTCTCACGGGAGTATCCGGCCGAGATCTCCGCGCCATCGGCGACGATCACCGCACCCACCGAGAACGCGCCCTCCACCACCGGGCACAGACGCGCGAGCCCAATGGCCCGCCGCATCCAGTAGTGATGGTCGAGTCCGGTCACCCCATGACCTCCTTCGGCTGACAGCACCTCGTCCGGCAGAGCAACCCTCTCACCAGTGTGAACAGGTGAGAGGCAGAAAGAACCCTAACGGGAGGTTATTCGAACTCTATTCAGCCCGACGTTGGGCGGAGGCCCAACAATATGCGAGGGTCGGGCGACGAGCGGGGGCCCAACAATGCGCGGGGGTCCGGTGATGAGCGAATGCCCAACGATGGGCGAAGGCCCGGCGATGAGCGGGGCCCGGCGATAAGTGAAGGCCCGGCGATGAGCGGACGCCCGGCGATGGGCGAAGGCCCGCCGATGGGCGGGGGCCCGGCGATGGGCGGGGGTCCGGCGATGGGCGGACGCCCGGCGACAAACGGACGCCCGGCGACAAACGGACGCCCGGCGACAAACGGACGCCCGGCGACAAACGGACGCCCGGCGATGAGCGAAGGCCCGGCGATAAGCGGAGGCCCAACGATGGCCGGGGGTCAACGATGGGCCGGGGGTCCGGGGGCGAAGCCCTCCGGGCGGGGTGTGGGGGTTGCACCCCCACAGATATGGCGAAACGAGCCCGGCCCATGCTCTCCATGGGCATGGGCCGGCTACGAGTGAAGCGGTGGCGGAGGGATTTGAACCCTCGGAGGGGGGTTACCCCTCACACGCTTTCGAGGCGTGCTCCTTAGGCCGCTCGGACACGCCACCGCCGACAACCATACCGGACCGTCCCCGGATCGCTAAATCGCGAGGTGAGCTGCGATAACGCCGGGCTCAGCGCTGGGCACGGAAGAACTCGTCGAGCAGCGCCGCGCACTCGGCCTCGAGCACGCCTCCGCGCACCTCCGGTCGATGATTGAGCCGACGGTCCCGCACCACGTCCCACAGCGAGCCGACCGCGCCGGTCTTCGGCTCCCAGGCACCGAAGATCAACCGGCCGATCCGGGCGAGCACCAGCGCGCCCGCGCACATGGTGCACGGTTCCAGCGTGACGGCGAGGGTGGCGCCCTCCAGCCGCCACCCGTCGCCGTGGACGGCGGCCGCGCGGCGCAGCGCCAGAATCTCCGCATGCGCCGTTGGATCACCGAGCGCTTCCCTGGCATTGGCCGCGCGGGCGAGTTCCCTTCCGGCGGAATCGAAGACGACCGCGCCGACCGGGACGTCCCGCTCCCCTGCTGCGGCCGCGGCGTCGAGGGCGACGCGCATCATGTCCGCGTCAGAGGGAATCGGGTCGTCCGGGAGAACTCCCACGTCAGCGGGGCAGTTTGTCCAGCACCGCGGAGAATTCACCCGCGAAGCCGAGCCGCTGGGCGATCATGCCGAGTTGCTCGTCCGGGTAGAGGTCGGTCTCGGCGAGGATGACACTCAGCACCGGTTCGGGCAGGCCGAGATCGGCGAGCACACCGAGGTCGCCCTCCTCCCACGGCTCGACGTCGTCGAGCTCGTCCGGGTCGATATCGGGGATGTCGACGTTCAACGCCTCCAGGACGTCGGCGGCGATGTCGTAGTCGATCGCGGCCGTCGCGTCCGACACCAGCATCCGGGTGCCGCTCGGCGCGGGCCGTAGCACGATGAAGAACTCGTCGTCGATGTCGAGCAGCCCGAATACCGCACCGGAGCTGCGCAAAGCCTTGAGTTCGTTTTCCGCGGCGGACAAATCGGTGAGCGCGTCCCGGCTCAGCGGGCTGCATCGCCACTTGCCTTCCTCGCGGACAACCGCCACTGCGAACCCTTCCACGTCGTCGTAATCTTCCGACGCCGCCCTGTTCGTGCCCGAGCGCTGTGCTGCCATGGCCGCAACGGTAGTCGGCTCGAGCTGAAATGTTGAAGTCGTATGCCAATCTGTTCCGGTGACTTCGGCGAAGAACGCACCCGTATGTGTCCTCGGGACGGGCCTGATCGGTGGGTCGTTGCTGCGCGCGGCCGTCGCCGCGGGCTATGACGGCTGGGGATACAACCGCTCCGCGGCGGGTGCGCAGGCCGCGCGCGCAGACGGATTCGACGTCACCGAAAACCTCACCGCCACGCTGCGACGCGCCGCGGAGACGGACGCGCTGATCGTGGTCGCGGTGCCGATGCCCGCGGTGGAGCACATGCTCTCCGCGATCGCCACCTACGCGCCAGGGTGCACGCTCACCGACGTGGTGAGTGTGAAGGCGCCGGTCGCGGCGGCCGTGCGGGCGCACGGTCTGACCGACCGGTACGTCGGCGGTCATCCGATGGCGGGCACCGCCGAATCCGGGTGGGCCGCCACCGATCCGGGATTGTTCCGCGACGCCGTGTGGGCGGTCGGCGTAGACGAGGGAACGCATGCCGAACCGTGGAGCCGCGTGGTGCGGCTCGCCCTGGATTGCGGCGCGGTGGTCGTCCCGGTCCTGGCCGAGGAGCACGATCGCGCCGTGGCCCGCATCTCTCACCTTCCGCATGTACTCGCCGAGGCGTTGGCCACGGCCGGCGCCGCTGGCGGCGAGCTCGCGCTGGGCCTCGCGGCCGGATCTTTCCGCGATGGAACCCGGGTCGCGGGCACCGCCCCCGACCTGGTCCGGGCAATCTGCGAACCGAATTCCACCGCGCTGCTGGAAGTCCTGGACGAAACACTCCGAATTCTCGGCGCGGCGCGCGACAGCCTACGCGCGAAGCAATCCCTCGCGGACCTGGTCGAAGCGGGGCACGACGCGCGCCAACGCTACGAATCGGCGCGGCGCTGGGAGATCACCGATGTCCGGCCGGGTGCCTCCAACTGGCTGGAGGACTTGCGCGCGGCCGGGATGCGCGGCGGTGTCATCACCCGGCTTTGACCGGCGCGGCCGGATCCCTGTCCGGCCAGGCGACCACACGAGGGGTCGCGTGGAGAACTTCGGTCACATGGGACAAGCGACCACCTTGATCAGGCGTGAGCCAGATGATCTGCCCGCGGAACGGAAGGTTGCCGTGAATGAGCACAACGACATTCTGTCGTTTGGGCCAGGGTCGACGGTGGGCGCAGCATCTTTGGTCGAGGTGCTTGCCCGATCCCGGCGACCACAACCGGCTGGAGGACCGGCGTGCCGGGCGGGAGCGCCGCGGCGTCCTGACCAGCTCCCGTGACCGGCGCGGTCAGATGCGCTCGGCCAACCCCGGGTAGTCCAGTAGGAAGCCGTCGGGGTCGACCGTGACGGTCGCGCTGGAGACCGGGGAGAGCACGCTGATGCCGTCGGCCGCGCTGCTGTAGATCAGCGTGGCCTCCTGGACGAGCAGGTCGGGCAGGCGGACGTAGACCACTGGGACCTGCACGTCCTCGACCGCGTGCTGGAGGTCGTAGCGACGGATCGGCAGGGTGTTGAAGAACGGGCTGAGCACCACGTCCACGTCGAGCGCGCCGGCGAAGGTGGAGCGGACATGGTTGCCGCCCGCGTCGATGAGCCAGTAGTTCTCCTCGTCGCGTGCGATCGAGGCGTGCCGCTCACCGGCGGCCGTGGTGGTACGCAGCGAGAGCCGCTTCGTCGCGCCGTTCTCGTCGGTGACCAGGTCATATGAGGCGCTGAACGCGGGATGTTCCGCGCACGCGCCGCCGATCATGCGCCCGGCGGCGCGGATGCGGTTGCCGTTGAGCGTCACCCGCACCGACTCCATCCGCGACGCGTCGTGGGCGCGCCAGGTGAGGATCGCCGGCCACCGGGATTCCTGCGGGCTCTCGGCGCGGCTCTCGGGGTCGGAGGCTTGGGTTGTCACGTATCTACCGTAAGCGACATTTCAGCCCGCATCCGCATACCTCGCGCATCACACCAGCGACTCCTGCCACGCGGCGTGCAGGCCTGCGAACCGGCCGGTACCCGCGATCAGCGCGGCTGGTGCGCCGTCCTCGACGATCCGGCCCGATTCCAGCACCAGCACCCGGTCCGCGATCGCGACCGTGGACAACCGGTGCGCGATGATCACCGCGGTGCGGCCACGCAGCACGGTCTCCAGCGCCCGCTGTACCAGCCGCTCGCTCGGGATGTCCAGGCTCGAGGTGGCCTCGTCCAACACGATCACGGCAGGATCGGCCAGGAACACCCGCGCGAACGCGACCAGCTGCCGCTGACCTGCTGAGAGCCTGCCGCCGCGTTTGCGCACGTCGGTGTCGAAGCCCTCGGGCAGCGCCCGCACGAAGTCGTACAGCCCGACCGCACGCGCCGCGGCGAACACCTCCGCGTCGGTGGCCTCGGGCCTGCCGAGCCGGATGTTGTCGGCCACCGAGCCGGAGAACAGGTAGGACTCCTGGGTAACCATCACGATGTTGCGCCGCAGCTCGGCGTCGGACACATCGCGCAGGTCGACGCCGTCCAGGGTGACCGTGCCGCCGGACGGGTCGTAGAACCGCGTCAGCAGCTTGGCCAGCGTCGACTTGCCCGCCCCGGTCGCGCCCACCAACGCGATCACCTGCCCGGCCGGAATGTCCAGCGTGAACTCGGGCAGCACCGGTCGGGAATCCGCGCCGTACCCGAACCACACCTGGTCCATCCGCACCGCGCCGGAAGCCTTCCCCAACACAACCGGCTTCGCGGGCTCCGGCACCGAAGGCTCCTCCTCCAGCACGCCCGAGATCTTCTCCAGCGCCGCCGCGGCGGACTGGTAGGCATTGAACACCTGGGCGAGTTCGTCCAGCGGACCGTAGAACTCGTTGAGATACAGCAGGTAGGCCGCGAGCACGCCGACCGCGAGGTCGCCCTCGATCACCCGCCACGCGCCGACCACGATGATGGTCACCGTGGTCAGGTTGCCGAGCAGTTTGGTCAGTCCGGCGTAGTCGCCCATGCCACGCATGGCCGACGTGGTCGCCGCGCGGAATTCGGCGTCCTCGATCGCGAGCACCGACTCGTTGCGCTGCTCGCGGCCGAACGCCTGCACCGCTCGCATGCCGCCCATCGACTCGACGAACTGCACCACTACCTTGGCGATCGCGCCACGGGTGCGGCGATAGCCCGCCCGCTGCCTGCGCTGCGCCCAGCGGGTGACCAGCGCCAGCGGGACGAAACCGGCCAGCACGATCGCGGCGAGGACCTGGTCCAGGTAGATCAGCAACGCCGCGATGGTCAACACCGAGAGAATCGCGCTGAGCGCCTGGTTGAGCGCGCTCTCCAGCAGATCCTGCAGGGTCTCGATATCGCCGGTGAGCCGGGCGACCACCTTGCCCGAGGTGTACTTCTCGTGGAAGGCGACGCTGAGGCGCTGCATATGCGTGAACGAGCGCACCCGCAGGTCGAACAGCACGCTCTGGCTGAGCCTGCCGGACACCCGCAGGAAGGAGAAGGTGGTGAGCACGCCGACCAGCACCGACCCGAGGTACCCGGCCACGGACCAGGCCAGCGGCGCCCAGTCGCCTGCGACGCCCCGCGCGATGCCTGCGTCCACACCGTGCGCGACGAACAGCGGCGCCGACACCATGGCGATGTTGTCCACCACGATGAGCACCAGCGCGAGCGCGGCCAGCTTGCGGTAGGGCCGGACCAGGTCGAGCAGCAGCCGCCGGGACCGACTGGCCAGCACGAGGTTTCCGGTCTGGGTGACCTCCTTGTCCTCGCTCGCGATACCGCGCCAGTCGGCCGCCTCGTCCTTGCGGCCCGAATCATCCTGTAGTGCTCCGTCTTCCGAAACTATCGTCTCGATGCTCATGGCTACTCACCTCCCATCAGTTCTCGGTACCTCTTGCTGGTCCGCAGCAGCTGGTCGTGGGTTCCCTCGGCGACGATCCGGCCGTCGGCGAGCACCGCCACCCGATCGGCCAGCGCCGCCGTGGACGGACGGTGGGCGACCAGCAGCGTCGTCGCATCGGCCAGCACGGTGCGCAGCCGCGCCTGCACCCGCTCCTCGGTCTCGACATCCAGCGCGGACAGCGGGTCGTCGAGCACCATGATCCGGCTGCGCTTTCGCGCGCCGGTGAGCACCGCGCGGGCCAGCGCGAGTCGCTGGCGCTGGCCGCCGGACAGACTCAGGCCCTGTTCGCCGATCCTGGTGTCCAATCCCCACGGCAGGTTGTCCACGAATTCGGTCGCCTGGGCGACCTCCAGTGCGCGGCGCACATCGGCGTCGGTGGCGGACGGATCGCCGAGCGCGACGTTCTCCCGCACGCTCGCCGAGAACAGCACCGGGTCCTCGAACGCCACCGATACCAGCGAGCGCAGGTCGGCGACCCGCATCGTCGCGATATCGATGCCGTCGACGGTGATCGCGCCACCGGTCACGTCATACAGGCGCGGGATCAGGTTGAGCAGCGCCGTCTTCCCGCTGCCTGTCGCGCCGACCAATGCCACCGTCTCACCGGGACGCACCTTCAGCGAAATGCCCTCCAGCACCGCCTTTTCCGCGTCGGGAAAGGCGAAACGGACGCCCGCCAAACGCAGTTCGCCTACGACGCGCTCCGGCAGATCGACCGGCTCGGCCGGGTCGGTGATATCGATCGGAGTGTCGATGATCTCCCAATACCGGTCGGCGGCGGTGCGCGCGTCGTTCAGCTCGGCGAGCAGGAAGCCGGTCCAGATGATCGGCCACTGCAGGAAAGTCGCCAGCGTGATGCCCGCGACCAGGGTGCCGAGCGTCATCGTGCCGTGCGCCACCGCGTAGCCGCCGTAGCCGAGCGCGAACGCGATGGCCAGCTGCGGCAGACTCACCATGCCCGACCACAGCGTCGCGTCCAATCGCACTTTCAGCATCTCGGTCTGCCGCAGCTCACGCGCTTGGGCGGTGAACCGGCGGCCGAAGAACACGCCGCGGCCGAACGCCTTCAGCACCCGCACGCCCTGCGCCGACTCCTCGGCCGTGGTGGCCAGGTCACCGGCCTGATCCTGGGAACGCCGCGAGGCCACCGAGTACCGGCGCTCGAAGCGAACGCAGATGACCACCAATGGGATCGACACAATCGCGAAGATCAGGCCGATCTGCCAGCTCAGCGCGACCAGCGTGACGAGCCCGATCGGGATGATCACGGTGTGGACGAGCAGGAACGGCCCCGCGAAGGATACGAAACGCCGCATGGTGGACAGGTCATCCACCGCACGCGACAGCAGCTGACCCGACTCCCACGCGTCGTGCCTGCCGATCGACAGCGCCTGCAATTGGCGGAAGATTTTGGCGCGCAGGGTGATTTCGAAGCGCGTTGCCGGCGCGGCGATCAGCCAGCGGCGGCCCCACACGCCGACCGCCTCAGCCAGACCGAGCACCAAGACCACGGCCACCGGACCGATAGCGCCCGCGAGATCGCGATGCGCGACCGGGCCGTCGATGATCCGCGCGATCATCAGCGGAATCACGATGGACGTCAGGCTCGCGAGCAGCGCGAGACCACTTGCGGCGAGCAGCATCCCGACGTGCGGGCGCAGGTACGGCCAGAACCGCCGCAGCGAATGCCCGCGGCCCGCGGCGGCGGATCGCTCGGCTCTGTCGGCCTCCGGTTCGGCCGATGAAATGTCCACTGCGACAGACAAAACTCCCCCTCGTGGTGTATGACTGGCGGCGCGGAACGGGCCCCTCGGTGATGTTCGCATCGAGGTCCGACATCTCAGGGTCGCATCGGAGCCTGCGTCGGCCAACCGATTTTCCGGCCGTTCCCCTGCGTGCAACCTCGCATCCGCGCTGGATGACGCAGTCGGGGGAAGAACGTGGCTCATCCACCGAGCCAACAACCTCGAGTTACCTCGAGGTCAAGGCATGGGGACCTAGACTCGGTAGCGTGCTGATCGTCGCTGGATACCTGCGCGTCACCGATCGCGATCACTACCTCGGCAACTGCCGCGAGGTGGTGCGGCTGGCGCGCGCCACGGAAGGATGCCTGGACTTCGATCTCGGCGCGGACCTGATCGAGCCCGATCGAGTCAACGTCTACGAGCGCTGGGCGACCCGCGCCGCGATGGAGCGCTTCCGCGGCACGGGCCCCTCGAGCGACTTCGCCGCCCAGATCGTGGGCGCCGACATCCGGGAATTCGAGTACCACACCGAAATCCGGATCTAGTCGGCGGCACGGCGCGGATCACGGACGGACATCCGCCGGCCGCGCCTCCTAGGCGACGACCACGGACTCCGACTCCCACTCCTGCGGCGCGTCCGGGAACGCCTGCTGCTGGTGGCCGCCACGCAGCGTGCCCTCCAGATAGGCCGCGCGGCATGCGCGGCGCGCGATTTTGCCGCTGGACGTGCGCGGAATCGAACCTGCCGGCACCAGCAGCACGTCGCGCACCGTGACGCCGTGGCGTCGCGCGATCGCGGCGCGCACGGTGTCGGCGACCGGCTCGGGCTCCAGCTTGCCCGCGCCGGTATTGCGTTCGGCGACGATCACGAGTTGCTCGGAGGTGTCCCCGGCGTCGAACGTCAGTCCGGAGTGACTGTCCTGCTCGAAGACCAGCGCGGGCAGTTCGTTGGCCGGGACCGAGAACGCCGCCACGAAGCCGGGGCGCAACGCCTGGCTCGATTCCTGGGCGGAGAACTCCAGATCCTGCGGGTAGTGGTTACGTCCGTCCACGATGACCAGATCCTTCACCCGGCCGGTGATGTACAGCTCGCCGTCGAGATAGGCGCCGAGATCGCCGGTGCGCATCCAGTTGGCGTCTCGCGGCGTGCCCTCCGCATGGCTGCCTTCCGGCAGCCGCGCCGCCAGCTTGGCGCGGAAGACGGACTCGGTCTCCTCGGGGCGGCCCCAGTATCCGGTGCCCATGTTCTCCCCGTGCAACCAGATCTCGCCGATCTCACCGTCACCTCGCTCGGTGCCGTGCTCGGGATCCACGATCGCCGCCCACTGCGACAGCGCGACGTAACCGCAGGACACCTGGGGTATGGCGTTGTCGGCATCCGGCGCTACCTCGGCCATCCGCCCGGCGCTCAGCTCGGCGCGGTCGACGTAGACGGCCTTCGCCTTGTCCTCGGCCTTGGTCGCCGACACGAACAGCGTCGCCTCGGCCATGCCGTAGCACGGTTTGATCGCCGTCTCCGGCAGCCCGTACGGCGCGAACGCCTCGTTGAACTTCTTCATCGACGAAACCGACACCGGCTCGCTGCCGTTGATCAACCCGATCACGTTGGACAGATCCAATTTCTCGCCCGGCTTCGGCTTCCCGCGCGCCGCCGCGTGCTCGAACGCGAAGTTGGGGGCAGCGGCGAAAGTCCCGGCACCGTCGGAGGCCGCGGCCAGTTCTTTGATCCAGCGATAGGGGCGGCGCACGAACGCGCTCGGCGACATGATCGTGATGAACCCGCCGCCGATGGTCGGCAGGATCACGCACAGCAGACCCATGTCGTGGAACAGCGGCAACCAGGTGACTCCGCGCGAATGCTCGGTCACGCCGATGGCGTCGATCATCTGCAACAGGTTCGTGCCGACAGCCCGGTGGGTGATCTCCACGCCGGCGGGCGTCCGGGTCGATCCCGAGGTGTACTGCAGGTAGGCGACGCTGTCGATGTTGATATCCGGCCGCACCCAGGACGCGCCGACGCCGTCCGGGATCGCCTCCACCGCGATGATGCGCGGACGCTCCGGCGCCGGTAGATGACGAAAGAATTTCCGCACACCGCCCGCCGCGGAACCAACGGTGAGGATCACGGCGGGTGCGCAGTCGCCCAGTACCGCGTGCAGCCGGTCGGTGTGGCCCTGCTCCTCCGGATCGAACAGCGGAACCGCGATGTTGCCCGCGTACACCGCGGCGAAAAGCGAGACGACGTAGTCGAGCCCTTGCGGAGCGAGAATCGCCACCCGGTCGCCCGGCCGCGTCACCTGCTGCAACCGGGCCGCCACCGCGCGAAGCCGCACACCGAATTGGCGCCAGGTGAGTTCGAGGTATTCACCGTCGCGTTCGCGGGAGTAGTCGATGTAGCGGTAGGCGAGGTCGTCGCCGTTCTCCGTGCAGTGCTTGTCGACGAAGTCGATCAGGGTCTTGTCCCCCCTGATTTTGATATTGCCCTGATCGTCCAGATAGTCGTCGAAGGTTTCGTCGATCATCGCCTTATCCTTTTCCAACGCACAGGCGCTCAGGCCGTGCAATGACACCGAACACAGGTCGATAACGAAGCGTCGGGAAGGCTAGCAGGTGTCCCGGCCACCCGCGGTCAGTATCGGCCGAAGGCGAGCGCGACGTTGTGCCCGCCGAAGCCGAAGGAGTTGTTCACGGCGTAATCGATATGGCCGGGCCGGGATTGGCCGCAGACGACGTCCAGATCCACGTCGGGGTCCTGGTGGTCCAGGTTCAGCGTGGGCGGCACGATCGCGTCACGCAGGCTCAGCACGGTGATCACCGATTCGAGCGCGCCGACCGCGCCGATGGAATGGCCGAGGGCGGATTTCGGCGCGTAGACCGACGGGTGGTTGCCGAGGGCCTTGTTGATCGCGCGCGCCTCCGCCGTGTCGCCCACCGGCGTGCCCGTCGCGTGCGCGTTGACGTGCGTGATGTCGTTTCGGGTCAGACCCGCTGTCTGTAGCGACCGAGTTATCGCGCGCGCCGCGCCGGAGCCCTCGGGATCGGGTGCGACGAGATGGAAGCCGTCAGAGGTGATTCCCGCGCCGAGCAGCCGTGCGTGGATGGTCGCGCCGCGCGCCTTGGCGTGCTCTTCGGTCTCCAGCACCAGCAACGCGCCCGCCTCGCCGAAGACAAAGCCGTCGCGGTCGGCGTCGAACGGTCGCGACGCGCGCTTGGGTGCCTCGTTGCGGGTGCTCATGGCGCGCATCATCGTGAACGCCGCGACCGCGAGGGCCTGGATCGAGCCCTCCACCCCGCCGGTGACCACCATGTCGGCCTCCCCCATGACGATCGTCTTCCAGGCGTTGGCGATGGCCTCCGAGCCCGACGCGCACGCCGATACCGTCGTCGACACACCGGCGCGCGCGCCGATCTCCAGCGCCACGCACGCCGCGGCCCCATTCGGCATCGCCGCCTGCACGGAGTACGGCGAAACCTTGCGGTAGCCACCGTTGTTCAGCTTGTCCCGCGCGGCGACGATCGCCTCGGCGCCGCCCAGACCGGTGCCGATGGACACGCCGAGACGGTTCTTGTCCACCTCCGGGCTCCCAGCGTTGCGCCAGACCTCACGAGCGAGCGCGATGGCCATCTGCTCCACATAAGCCAGCCCGTGCGTCTCGCCTTTGCCGAGGCACATGGCGGGCGTGACCTTCAGATGACCGCCGATCCGCACCGGCAGCTCGAACTGGTGGACGAAGCCGTCGTCCAGGAGATCGATGCCG
This sequence comes from Nocardia amamiensis NBRC 102102, assembly GCF_001612745.1. Classification (GTDB taxonomy): domain Bacteria; phylum Actinomycetota; class Actinomycetes; order Mycobacteriales; family Mycobacteriaceae; genus Nocardia; species Nocardia amamiensis. The sequence continues at coordinate 55,502 of NZ_BDBA01000087.1, forward strand.
CTCTCACCATTGAGCAGACCCTTCCACGTGGAGTCCACGTCACCGGCGATGGACGTGGTCGCCGCGAGACTGGTGACCACGACAGGGGGGAAATTCCCGTTCTTGGTGGAAGCAGTCGGCATGTTCGCTCACTTTCCCTAGCGTCGCTTGAGAAACGTCGTCGAGCAAGAGCACTGCGCGAGCGCGCCACCAGGATCGTGCGGCGGCCCGCGCCCATGGCACTGGAGCGCAGGCGGAACGACCGATCATCACGGCATCACGCGACCGGTCCTGTGATTATTGGAAACAACCGCACCGATAGCACTGCGTGACACGCGGACCGTACCAGGTGCCCTCGACGTTGGTCGTCGTTGTTCGTCGATCGCCTCGGACGACTCGAGTACCCTGCTTCCGGGCACCGGACGCGCGGGCGGCGGCCGGTGTGGACGCGAGAAAGGGAAGGTCGTTGACGGGCGCGCGGATGGTCGGGCTGTTCGCCGGAATCGGCGGACTCGAGCTCGGTCTCGGAAGACACGGCTGGCACACCGAACTGCTGTGCGAGATCGAGCCCGGCGCTCGAGGCGTGCTCGCAGCCCGCTTCCCCGATGTGCCACTGCATTCCGACATCACCCGCCTGCGCGCCATCCCGGCGGGAACAGAGCTGGTCGCGGCGGGATTCCCGTGCCAGGACCTGTCCCAGGCCGGACGCACCGCCGGCATCACCGGCACCCGGTCGGGTCTGGTCGAGGAGGTGTTCCGGCTGGTGCGCCGCAAACGCGGTCCGCGCTGGCTGCTGATCGAGAATGTGCCGTTCATGCTGCAGCTCGGCCGTGGCGCGGCGATGCGGCACATCACCGGCGCGCTCGACGAACTCGGTTACACCTGGGCTTACCGGGTGGTGGACGCGCGGGCGTTCGGATTGCCGCAGCGGCGGCAACGAGTGCTGATGCTGGCCTCACGCACCGAAGACCCGCGCCGGGTGCTGTTCGGCGAGGACGCCGGTCCGCGCACGATCGGCGATCCCGCGCTCGATCCGTGCGGGTTCTACTGGACCGAGGGGGTGCGCGGGCTGGGCTGGGCGGTGAACGCGGTGCCCACACTGAAGGGTGGATCGGCGCTCGGCATCGCGAGCCCGCCCGCGGTGCGGCTGCCGTCCGGCGAGATCGTCACGCCCGGCATCGCCGACGCCGAACGCCTGCAGGGATTCGATCCCGGCTGGACCGCACCCGCGACCGAGGTGCCCGGTGTGCGGAAGGGGCATCGCTGGAAGCTGGTCGGCAACGCGGTGAGCGTGCGGATGGCGGCCTGGGTCGGGTCACGGCTGGCCGCGCCGCTGGAGCCGATCCCCGGCGATCAGCG
>NZ_BDBA01000088.1 GCF_001612745.1 Nocardia amamiensis NBRC 102102
CTGCGGCGCGGGTGCGAGGAACGCCGTCGCCGCCATGGTGGTCAACGCCGTCGCCGTGAGCGCCGCGTAGCGTCGCGTCGGTCCGGCAACGGAAGAGGGTGTGGCGGAAGGGTTTCGGGCTCCTGCGGCCGATGCGGACCGGCTCACGGGTCCGGCGCTGGTCGGTGTGCTCATGGCCACGACGTTAGGGACACCGTCCGCGCGGGCGCCTCACGCCCGGGAAGGTTTCCCGCGCCGTGCCGTCGGGGGAGCCGCCGTACGGTGTCGCACCGGGGTACCGGGCCGGAAATCACCCCTGCGTATGAGGCCGCGGTCAGCTCGAGGTTTCTAGTGTCATAGGCATGAGCGAGCGCAGCGAGCGAACAAAAGGCACAGCCGAGCACTCGCTCGTGCCGGAGCCGAGCGCCGGCAAGCGCGGGCATGAGGGATCGGGCCCGGAGGCGGCAGCGGCGCGTGACGACGGAGGGCACGCTCGTGCCGAAAGGGAACAGAGCATGAACCGACAAACTCGCGCCTGGACGCGGCGGCTGGACGTAGGCACCTGGGTCGACCTCGGCGCGCTGCTGGTCGCGCTGATCTGGTACTCGGTGGCCTGGCCGACCCTGCATCTGACCCACGCGGTGCCTGCCGCCGCGCAGCCGTTCATCGCGGCGCTGGCCGCCTTCCCGGTGCTGCTCGTGCGGATCAATCCGGCGTTGGGGTGGGCGATCTCGGCGGGCTCGGCGTTGGTGATCGCGCTGGCGATTCCCCATCAGCCGAACAACGCGCTGCCGTTCCAGGTCGTGCACGTGCTGTGCCTGCTGGTGCTGCTGTTCGCGGTGGCGCTGCGCGCGCAGGGGCAGATCGTCGCGGTCGCCTGGGCGGCAACGGCGCTGTTGTTCGCGACCACCATGCCCGGGGAAGGGGACGCGTTCGCGAACGCCGCGTTCGGCTGGCCGATCGCACTCGCGGCGCTGGTGCTGTTCGGCCTGCTCATCCGCTGGCTGGTGCTCTCGCGGCGGCAGTTGGTACGCCAGGAGGAAGAGAACGAACTCGAACGGGCTCGCCGGGCGATCCTGGAGGAGAAGGCCCGCATCGCGCGCGACCTGCACGACGTGGTCGCCCACCACATGTCCCTGGTCGTCGTGCAGGCGCAGACCGCACCCTACCGGGTCGAGGGCGTCACCCCGGCCGCTCGCGCCGAGTTCGAGTCGATCGGCGCCACGGCGCGCGAGGCACTCAACGAGATCCGCGGCATGCTCGGCGTCCTGCGCAGCGACGGCCAGCTGCCCGAGCACGCGCCGCAGCCGAAGGCCGCCGACGCGGTCGGCCTGTTCGAGGGCGCGCGACGCGCGGGTGTCGACGTCACCTGGACGATCGAGGGTGCGTTGGACACGATCCCCGACACCCTCGGTCTCGCGCTCTATCGCATCGCTCAGGAATCGCTGTCCAACGCCTCCCGGCACGCTCCAGGCACCGCGGTTCAGGTGCGCATCGTGCACGGCGCGGACCTGCTGCTCACGGTAGGCAATGGTCCGGGAGCCACAGCCACCCGCCCGGTAGGCAACGGCGGCCATGGCATCGCGGGGATGCAAGCGCGGGCAGTGGCTGTCGGCGGGGAGGTCTCGGCCGGTCCCCGCGGCGACGGCGGCTTCGAAGTCAATGCCCGCCTCCCACTGGCGCTGTCGAACATCGGCGCCACCGCACTGACGCCCGCTGCATCGGAACGCTGAGCGTTCGAACGGGATCGGCTTGTCGGCGAGCGCACTGGGCGTACGGGACGCTGCAGCTGCACGTGTCGGCCGATCGCGTGTCCGCGGATGTATCGGGTAGTTGAGACCGCCTTCGTGGGCCGGAGGCTCAGGGCGACGTACTACCCCGCCGGGTAGCGAGTGTTCTCGATCGCGTCTGCGGTAGCACCGGTAGTCGAGCACGGCAGCGCGGGCTCTGGCTATGCGGTGCCGCGAGGGTCCGGCGGCTCGTCGGGGCCGATCGTCTCGCGCAGCGGAGTGAGCTGCGCGTGGGCCCAGCGGGGCAGCGCGTGTGCAGGAGGGGCAATTAGGGTGGGCTGGTGGCAATTACCGTGTTGATCGCCGATGACCAGGCCATGGTGCGGCAGGGGTTCGGGGCGCTGCTCGCGGCTCAGCCGGACATCAGCGTCGTCGGCGACGCGGCGGACGGGAAGGTCGCGGTGGCCGAGGCCAAGCGGCTGCGCCCGGATGTCGTGCTGATGGATGTGCGCATGCCGGAGATGAACGGACTGGACGCGGCCCGCGCCATCCTGGCCGCCGGATTCGATCCGCCGGTGCGCGTGCTGATGCTCACCACCTTCGACATCGATGACTACGTCTACGAGGCGCTGAGCCTCGGCGCCAGCGGATTCCTGCTGAAGGACGCGCCCGCCGAGGAACTGGTCCGCGCGGTGCGGGTGGTCGCCGACGGTCAGGCACTGCTCGCGCCGACGGTCACCCGCAGGCTCATCGCCGATGTCACCCGCCGCCGCAACTCCGCGCGGGCGAAACCGGCGCCGCAGCTGACCGCGCTCACTCCACGTGAGCGGGAGGTGCTGGAGTTGATCGCCAAGGGCATGTCGAATGCGGAGATCGCAGAGGCACTCTTCGTCGCCGAGCAGACCGTGAAAACCCATGTGTCCAAGGTTTTCTCGAAGCTGAACCTGCGCGACCGCGCCCAGGCCGTCGTCTTGGCCTATGAGACCGGTCTGGTCACCCCGGGCTGACCCGTGCTCACAGCGGCGGGCAGGACCCGCCGCGCACCTCGTCGAGATGACGTCCGATCAGCTGCGCCATCCGGCTCAGGATGGCGGTGGAGTCGTCGAACGAACCGGAATCGGCCTGTGCTGCGAGCGCGACCGCGATCATCCCGGACCGTACCGGAACCAGGCCGAACTGGCGGACGGTGTAGACGCCGGTCACGTCGTCGGGCCCCCAGCCGCCCTTGAACGCCGTGCCCTCCAGCACGCCGAGACCCCACGACTGATCGGGTGTGATTTCCGTCATCAACTCGGTGACGTGGAATGTCTCGGGCAGGCACGGCAGCCGGGATGCGAAGCGGGCCTGGTTGGCCAGCGTCCACTCGGTTCCGCCGAAGGAGTTGTAGTCCAGCGTGGTGCGCGGGCCGGCGACACCGGTGGTGGCGTCGCCCGCTTCGTCGATCACGTCCTGCACCGCCTTGGCGGCTTCCAGCCCGTCGCCGAGCGACCGCCACAGCGCATCGGCTGCGGCGTTGTCCGACCAAGTGATGGCGGCCTCGACCTCCTGGAGGATGCGTGCGCGCCGGTCGTGCCGCAGCGCCGCGATCGCGAGCGGGACCTTGATGGTCGACCACGCGATGCCGCTGGCCCAGTCGCCGAAGATGGTCATCCGGCCGCCGCCGACGGGCATGATCGCCATGCCGACCTGTCCGGCCAGCTGCGGCTGCAGCTGAGTGAAATCGGCGGCCAGCGAGTCCGGCATGGAGACCACGAGGTTCGGCCGCCACGTCCCGACGGTGTCGACGACGACAGGCGGCGGTTCGGCGGCCGGCCGCTCGCCGGGAAACAGGGCACACGAGGTCAGCGTGAGCAGTACTACCATCGCCGCGGCGCGCAGCACCGAACCAGATCCGGTCGACCTCACCACCGAGTCCTCCCCACCACCACGTGCGCGTGCTCGCTTGTCATCGGCGGTGCAAAATAGCTGATCGGGCCCGTCCGGCAGGTGACCGGGCGGGAGACATCGTCACGCGACACGCGACAGCGTCGCGAGAACGATATCTCGGGAGATAGTTTCGCCGATTTTCGCTGGGAATTCGAAACGCCATGGCCAGGGCGCCACCCGGTAGGCTCCAGGATCTGTACGGAGCGCCCGGACCTGCACGTCCGGCCGTGGGTCACCTGAAGGGGGCGTGTTGCTCAACAGCGGTGCGGTGTTCGCCGGGTTCACCATCGAGAAGCTGCTCGGCCAGGGCGGCATGGGATCGGTGTATCTGGCCCGGCACCCGAGACTGCCGAGGCAGACGGCGCTCAAGCTGCTCAACCGCGAGCTGTTCGCCGACGCCGAGGTGCGGGCGCGGTTCGAGCGGGAGGCGGACCTGGCCGCCCAGCTGGATCATCCGAACATCGTCGCGGTGTACGACCGCGGCACCGAGGACGAGCAGCTGTGGATCTCCATGCAGTACGTCGACGGCGTGGACGCGGCGACGGTGCATCCGCAGACCCTGCCGCCGGAGCGGGCCGTGCAGATCATCGAAGGCGTCGCCGCCGCATTGGATTACGCGCATGGGATGGGCGTGCTGCACCGGGATGTGAAGCCAGCGAACATCATGCTGGCCCGCTCGGTGGGCGGGCAGGGGGAACGCGTCTTCCTCACCGACTTCGGCATCGCCCGGCTGCGCGAGGATTCCACCCATCTGACCCAAACCGGCATGTTCACCGCGACGCTCGCCTACGCCTCGCCGGAACAGATGACCGGCGCGCACCTGGACCACCGCTCCGATCAGTACTCGCTGGCGTGCGCGCTGTACTGGTTGCTGACCGGCATCGCTCCCTTCGACGCCCCCGCCCCCGCCGAGATCATCCGCGGCCATCTCCAGCTGCCGCCGCCCTCGGCCGCGGCGATGCGCGCCGGACTCTCGGCCGCGCTCGACGCGGTGATCGCGAAGGCGATGGCCAAGCGGCCCGACGACCGGTACGCGTCCTGCGTCGAGTTCGCCACAGCCGCACGCCAAGCGCTCGCCGCGCCCGCACCGACGATCGTGGCGTCGCAGTACCAGCCGCAGCCCGCGCCCACCGTTATCGCGCAGCCGTCGAGTCCGGCGTATCCAGGGCCGGAGTCGAGTTCGCCGACGTATGTCGCCGCCGGATCCGGCCCGGCCTACACCGCGCCGCCGCAGTACGCTCCGAATCCGACTGCGGGACAGAATTTCCCGGTGCCCGAAGCATCCGCGGTGGCACCGCCGAGTTACGCAGCAATGCCGCAGCAGCCCGGTCATCCGGCGATGCCGCCGAGCTATCCTGCGGCGCAGGGCATTCCGCCGACGCCGCCGATGGGCTACGTACCCAACCAGCCGCCCGGCTATCCGCCCGAACGCCGCTCCCACACCGGACTGATTGTGCTGGTCGTGCTGGTCGTGGTGGCCTTGCTCGGTGGCATCGGCATCGTCGCCGCGAAGGTCGGATTCTCCAATTCCGACTCCGCGTCTCCGCTCGATCTCGGCACCAAGACGCCCACGGGACCGGCTGATCCCGGGACGCTCGCCAAGGCATTCCCGAACCTGCTGCCACAAGGCGTGGACACGAAGTACAACGTCGGCTCCGGCCCGGGATATCGGGGCAAAACCTGCTTTCTGAACTCGGCCGAGCCGGGTGACAAAGTATCCGCCGCCAACGGTGTGCCCGACTTCCCCAAATGGGCAACGGCCTGGAATTGCTGGGGCACCCCGATCAACGAGCCCGATTACGTCCTCGTCGCCTTCAAATCGCCGCAGGACGCACAGGCGGCGGTGCGCGACCTGCCGTCGAATACCTCCGCGACCGAACGCAACAACGGCAAGTCCTATTCGACCTACCGGTGGCAGTCCGGCAGTGGCTTGCCGGACGGGTTCCTGGTCGTCGATTTCGACGACGATCCGGCCCGGTCCAGCTACCTGCTGTTCGCCACGGTGACGCTCACCGACAGCATCGCGACCTCGGGATTCGGCATGCCAGCAGCCGAGTTCGAGGACTGGTTCGCCGACCTGCCGCTGTAACGGGCTCAGTCGACCGCGAGCGCCTCCACGATGGGCAGCCGGGCGGCCCGCAATGCGGGCGGAATCGATCCGAGCAGCGCCAGTGCCAGCGCGATCAGGCCGTAGACCAGCACCATCGGGCTCGGCTGATAGGCGACGTCGATAGTCAAGGCATTTCCCATCGCGATCGCGCCCAGATACTGCACGAAGGCGCCGAGCAGCAAACCGAGTACCGCGCCGACGATTCCGATGCCCGCTGCCTCGGCGAGCACCGAACGCATCAGGAACTTGCGCCCGGTGCCCATGGCGCGCAACACCCCGAGTTCCCTGCGGCGGTCCAGCACCGAGAGCATCAATGTGTTGAGCAGCGCGACCGTGGCCACCAGCACCACGATCCAGAGGATGGCATTGCTCATCACCATTCCTTGCCGGATGCTCGACGAGGCCGCGACCACGGTATTCGCGCCGGTGTCGACGTGCAGTTCCGGTGGCACCACCTGGCGGATGGCCGCGAGCACCGCCGCGCGATCGGCGCCTGGTTCGATGTCGACCGCGATGACCGTCTCGCCGGGCCGCTCGTACCAGGCGCGCATCAGGTCCAGGTCCATCATCACCACGCCCGCGATCGCCGAGAAGTACGGGATCACTTGCAGCACTCGCACAGTGCGCGGGCCGGTCGGCGTCGGCAGGGTCAGCTCCGCGCCCGCGCCGACGCCCAGCGAGCGCGCCACGTCACGGGAGATCGCCACACCCTCCCCGGCAGATAGCCGGGCGACGTTCTCGTCGGTGAGCATCGGCATGCGCGTTTCCCGGGCATCGGGCGGAAATCCTTGCAGCATGACGCGACTGCTGCCGAGCGTGGCGAACGCCATTTGCGCCGGGCTGAGATTCGCGACGCCGGGCACGGCGGCGAGCTTGCCCGGCAGATCGGCGGGCAGCAGCGGCCCGGTCGGGAATTGCGCCAGCGATGCCGGGCTGATGTAGACGTCGTTCTTGGCCAGATCCTTGAATGTCACCGTGGCCGAGTCGATCATGTTGCTGGAGGCGCCGCCCATGCCGACGGTCGCGGCGACGCCGATCAACACCGTCATGGCCGTAGCCCAGACGCGGCGCGGTGCGCGTTCCAGTGTGGTCGCGCCGAGCGCGCCCGGGGCGCGGAACCAGCGTGCGATCCCGGCGGCGACCCGCACGATCGGACCGGTCGCGCCGAAACACAGCAGGATGGCGGCGATGAACGAGATCGAGATGGCGGTCAGCGAATAGCGGCCGAGATCGCTGCTCGCGATCAACACCGCGGCGCCGACCAGTCCGGCGCCAAGCGCCACGGCGAGCCAGCGCAGCAGCGGGCTCGCGGTATCCGTTCGGCCAACTCCCACCGGAGCCAGCGCCTCGATGGGCTGGACCTTGTACACCTGGCGCGCGGCGAGGGATGCCGCGAGCACGCTGGTGAACACGCACGCCACGACCGCGAACGGAATCACGTACCAGGGCACCAGGTACTCGGTGCGCGCCTCCACCGACTGCACGATCGCGGTGGGCAGGGCGCCGATCGCGATCCGGCCCATGAACACGCCCAGCACCGCGCCGACCGCGCCGCCGAGCACGCCGAGCAGCGCCGCCTCGCCGAGCAGATCACGCACCATCGGCCCACGTCTACCGCCGATGGCGCGCAACAGCGACAGCATCGGCCTGCGCTGGGCGATCGCCATGCTCATCGCGTTGTAGATGAGGAACGCCGAGACGATCAGCGCGGCGGCCGAGGCCATCGTGGTGGAGTACCGGACCATCTGCACCACGCCGCCCGCCTGTGCGGTGCGCAGGCCGGGTTCGGCCACCACCGCGCGACCGTCCACCGCGGCGGTCACCGCCGCGCGCAGCTGCCCGAGGTCGGCGCCGTCGGCGGGAATGATCTGCACCGAATCCAGCCGCCCGGCCCGGTCGGTGATCTTCTGCGCGAGCCCGAGCGGAGCCGCGATGAGGTGTCCGTCGTTGAGCTTCCCGGACGTCTGTTCATCGAGGACGTCCGCGACCGTCACCGTCGTGTTGCCCAACGTGAACCGCTCGCCCTCGGCGCGACCGAGCGCCGCGCCGACCAGCACCCCGTTCGGCACCGACAGCAGCTTTCCCGCGGAAGCGCTCATCGGAGCGGTCAATTCGCTGCCCAGCGCGCCGATGGTCGAGTCGGCGCCGATCAGCAGCGCACGGTCCGCGCCGGTGCCGAGCTGCATGCGCAACATCGGCACCGCCACCGCCACACCGGGAGTGGTCGCGATCTGACGCAGCAATTGCTGGTCGAAACCCGCGTCGGTGATTCCGGTGACCTCCAGCTGCGCCTTGCCGCCGAGGCCGCGGGTCAGCTTGTCCACCGAACCGGTCACCGAGCCGGAGATACTCAGCACCGCGACCAGCAGCGACGCCGAGACACCCATCACGACCAGCGACATCAGGGTGCGGCCGCGATGGGCGAGCAGCTCGCCGATATTGAACAGCCGCAGGCGATCCCACGCCGCGCCGATCATGCGGTGTCCTTTCTCGCGTGCACGGGACTCCGGGCCTGACCGTTCACGCGTTGACCGTCCGCTCGACCCGGTCGTTGGAGCCGATCCGGCCGTCGCGCAGGGTGATCACCCGGTCGCAGTAGGTCACCGCGCCCATGTCGTGGGTCACCATCACCACCGAATTGCCCGATCCGGCGATCTCGCCGAGCAGCTCGAGGATGGCGGCACCGGTCTTGGAATCCAGGTTTCCGGTGGGCTCGTCGGCCAGGATCAGCGGCGGGTCCATGATCAGCGCACGTGCCACCGCGACCCGCTGCATCTGACCGCCGGACAACTCGGCGGGCCGGTGTTCGGCGCGCTCGGCGAGACCGACCAGGTCGAGCAGTTCCATCGCGCGCGGCTTGGCCTTGCGCAAACCGGTGCCGTCCAGCAGTTTCGGGATCGCCACGTTCTCCCACGCCGACAGCGTGGGCAGCAGGTTGAAGAACTGGAACACGAAACCGACCTGATGACGCCGGAACCGCGACTGCTGCTCCTCGTCCAGCGCGCCGATCTCCTCGCCCCGGAACCGGATCGAGCCCGCGTCGGGCGTGTCCAGCGCGCCGAGCATATGCAGCAGAGTGCTCTTGCCGGAACCGGACGGCCCGATGATCGAGGTGAATTCACCAGCCTCGATGCGCAGGCCGACATCGTCGAGCGCGCGGACGATTTGCCCACCGACCCGGTATTCCTTCGTCACGCCGGCCAACTCCAGCATCGCCGGTTCAGACATCGTTGTCCCCCGCTTCCGTTCGGTCGATCAACAGTTCTTCGTTCCTCGCGCGTTACCGCGCCATGGCCTCCGACGCGTGGTTGCGGCGACCATACTGTGCATCGAGCACCGCGCGCAGCACCGGCTGTTCGGCGGCCAGCTCGAGGTACGCCTCGACCTCGGTGAGTCCCTGCTCGAGTTTCGCGTCGAAATGGATGTTCCACCGATAGCGGAGCGTGAGCAGCAGTCCTTCCGCGCCGCCGAACAGCCGCTCCAGGTCGGGGATCGCCGCGAACAAGTCGGGGCTGGCGGGATCGGTCGCCGCGCGGGTGAGCACGGTGTGCACGATGTCGGTTCGAGCGTGCTGATCTGTCCAGGACATGGCCTTCGCCTTCCGTCGGTGAACTACCGCTCACGGTACGGACGCGAAGGCCCCGCTGTCGTCGTGCCAGGGACCCGAATACGTCTCCGACCACGGTAGGAGTGGCGGCCCGCTCGCGGGACGATGTACCGCCGCGCGGGCGGCGGCTAGCCTTACAGAATGGGTGTGACCGGCGTCTCCGAAGCACCGTCCGATGCGGCGCGAACCGGGCCGGTGCGCGCCGCGCTGCTGCGCACCGGGCAGCGGTGCGCCGAGTTCGGGCGCCATCCGGTGGATGCGTTCCGGCGCAATGTCGAGCAGTTGCCGTTCGACTACCCGCCATCGGTCATCATCAGCATCGATCTCGCCGTCCTCGTCGTCGCGGTGGCGGCCGCGGTGCAGCGGCACGAGTACTTCCCGACCGTGCTTCCGATCATCGCGGTGCTGCTGACCTATGCCTTCGGGCCGCTGTACGCGTTATTCGGCGTCATGCCCCGCCCGTTGCTGCTCGGTGTGCTGGCCATGGCCGCGGAAGCGCTGTTCCTCGCTCAGCCCGTCAGCGCCGACTTCGCGCCGTTCGTGCTGGTGGCCGCCGCGGGCGAGATCGCGGCGATCGCGCCCAAGCGGGTGAGCATTCCGATCACGGTGGCGATGATGCTGCAGTTGGTCGCGTTCGACGCGATCGGCCACCTGTGGGAGGGGCTGCCGACCTACCTGGTCGGTATCGCGTTCGGCTGGATGGCCGGGCTGATGATGCAGTATCAGCGCCGCTTCCTCTACCAGGAACGCGGCTATCAGGACATTCGCGCCGCGCAGGCCGCCGACGAGGAGCGCCACCGGATCGCCCGCGAAGTGCACGACGTGATCGCGCACTCGCTGAGCGTGACCCTGCTGCATCTCACCGCCGCGCGGCACGCGCTGCAGACCGACCGCGACGTGGACGAGGCCGTGGCGGCGCTGACCGACGCCGAGCGACTCGGCAGGCAGGCCATGGCCGATATCCGCCGCACGGTCGGCCTGCTCGACGCGCGGCCGTCGAAGCAGGTCGCGGAACCGAGCGTGGAGGACATCGAGGACTTGGTCGGCGATTTCGTGCGCGCCGGGTTGGACGTGCGCTACGAATGCGAGGGCGACCTCGGTGCGGTGTCGCCCGCAGTCGGGCTGGCGCTGTATCGGATCAGTCAGGAGTCGCTGGCGAACGTCGCCAAACACGCGCCCGGCGCGTCTGCCTCGGTACGGATCGCGGTGGACGCGAGCATGGTGACGCTGACCGTGGACAACCCCCTGCCTGCCGGGGTGCTGCCACAACGCGGCACGGGAATGGGCGTCTCCGGCATGCGGCAGCGCGCCGAATTGCTCGGCGGCCGGATGACAGTCGGCCCGAACAACCACGGCTGGTCGGTGCGGGCAGGCATTCCGCTCGCGCCCGGTCGCGGCGGATTCTCGTGTTCGATACTGCCCGGCGCCATGACGACACCACGGGAGGGCGTGTGAGGCAGCGTCCACTCGAGCCCAGGACACGGTGCGCAGCGGCGCACGATGGAGCCGAGTGCCGGCGAGGCGGTGTCGTGCGGGAGCGTCACCGAGTGATCCGAGGACATGGCGTGCTGTGGCGCACGTCGGAGCCGCGAGGTGGAGTTGTGCGGGAGCGTCAGCGAGTGAACCGAGGGCATGGCGCGCTGTGGCGCACGATGGAGCCGAGTGCTGGCGAGGCGCTGTCGTGAGCCTCACATCGCCCGCGAGCGGAGAAGCCGCTGTGACCGTGCTGGTGGTGGACGATCAGGAACTCGTGCGCGGCGGCCTGCGGCGCATCCTGCGCCGGCGCGATGGATTCGTGGTGACCGAATGCGCCGATGGGGACGAGGTGCCCGCTGCCGTCGCGGAGTTCCAGCCCGACGTCGTGCTCATGGATCTGCGCATGAAGCGTGTCGGCGGCATCGACGCCACCCGGATGCTGCGGGAGCGCGACAGCGCCCCGCCGGTGCTGGTGCTCACCACTTTCGACGACGACCAGCTGCTGTCCGGCGCACTGCGGGCGGGCGCCGCCGGATTCATCCTCAAGGACTCACCCGCGGAGGACCTCATCCGCGCGGTGCGGACGGTCGCGGGCGGCGGGGCGTGGCTCGACCCGTCGGTCACCGGTCGCGTGCTCGCGGCCTACCGCATGGTGCGGCCGGTGAACACCCGATCCGACGCCCGCCTGTCCGAACTGACCGCCCGCGAGTACGAGGTGCTCGAATTGATCGGCCGCGGCCGGGTGAACGCGGAGATCGCTCGCGATCTCGGCATCTCGGAAGTGACCGTGAAAAGCCATGTGGGACATATTTTCGGTAAGCTCGAACTCCGGGATCGGGCCGCGGCGATCGTGTTCGCGTTTGACCACGGAGTGGTGGCACCCGGAGAATCCACTCGTTGACGGGTGGGCTCCAGTCGCGGACCGCGTGATCCTGGTGTGCGTTCCTTGCTCGGGATGTGGAGGATGACGGGTGCAGGAGTCCGGGCCGAGAACCGGGACGCGGTTCGGGCCGTATGAACTGCGGTCGTTGCTGGGCAAAGGGGGAATGGGGGAGGTCTATGAGGCCTACGACACGCTGAAGGACCGGTTGGTCGCGGTCAAGCTGCTGTCGGAAGAACTGGCCAAAGACCCGATGTACCAAGTGCGTTTCCGGCGCGAGTCGCAGGCCGCGGCTCGGATAGCCGATCCTCATGTCGTCCCCATCCACGACTGGGGCGTGATCGACGGTGTCCTGTTCATCGACATGCAGCTGGTGCGGGGTGTCGACCTGCGCACCCTGCTGCGCGGCCAGGGACCGCTGAGTCCCGTTCGCGCGGTGGGCATCGTCGAACAGATCGCCTCGGCGCTGGACGCCGCGCACGCGGCCAACTTGGTGCACCGCGACGTGAAGCCGGCGAATATCTTGGTCACCGACGCGGATTTCGTGTATCTCGCCGATTTCGGGATCGCGCACACCGAGGGCGACAGCGCGGTGACCCTGGTCGGCATGGCGGTCGGCTCCTATATCTACATGGCCCCGGAGCGTTTCGACGTCGGGCCGGTGACGGGCCGCGCCGATGTGTACTCGCTGGCATGTGTGCTGCACGAATGCCTGACCGGAGCAACGCCGTTCCCGGCGAACAGCATGAATGTGCTGATCAAGTCGCATCTTTCCGATCCGCCGCCGCGGCCGAGCGCGCAGACGCGCGGTATCCCGCCCGCGTTGGACGAGGTGATCACCCGCGGCATGGCCAAGGACCCGGCCGACCGCTTCCCGACCGCGAGCGCATTGGCCCAGGCCGCCCGAGCCGCACTCGCCCCGGCGCCGTCCACCGGTCCGATGCTCGTGGTGCGCGCGCCCGACCGAGCGCAGCGACCGGGTGAGCCGACCGTGAGCGGTGCGGCGGTTTCGCCGGAATCGACGGGTGAGCTGCCGGTCGCCGCCGTGATCCACCCCAGTGCGCCGACGGTGGTGCGGCCGACGGAAACCCAGTTCACGCCGCTTCCGTCGGCGGATGAAGCGCCGCCGACGCCGCTGGTGGCGAGCGCGCCGTCCCCGCCCAAGGGGGGACTGCCTCCGATGCGTCCCTTCCCGGACGCGCACCTGTATCCAGAAACCGAGGCATATCTGGAGTCGGCGGGATATGCGCAGGCGCAGGGCTATTCGGCACCCCCGACACAGGGGTATCCGGGCAGCTACGCAGGTTATGCACCGCATGAGCCCGCCATGCAGGCGTATGCGGAGTACTCATCGGCGGAGATCCCGGCTCCAGGCGTAGAGCCTCACCCTGAGGCCACGCAGCCGTACCCGGAAACGACCACGGTTCAGGCGTATTCCGCGATGTCCTCGCAGGCACCGGCCTTTTCCGCGTTCGGAGAAACTCCTCCGCATCCGGGAGCCGAGAATTATCCGGAAACCGAGCAGTATCCGGATCATGGTCTCCCGACCGGCCCGCGCGACTCGGAAGACGCATCCGGATATCCAGTCGCGCCGGACTCCGCGGCACCGACCCAATACCTGGCACCAGCCCAAGCCAGGCCGGACGGTCACGCGACCCGTACCGACTATCCGCCGCAGGACGACTATCCGGCCCGTGCCGACTACCCGCCGATGGGTGACCGTTCCGCGCGTGGTGATCACCTGCCGCAGGGCGACTATCCAGCGCGTGCAGACTACCCGGAACGGGTCGACTTTCCGCCGAATGCCGACTATCCAGCGCCGGGCGATTATCCGGCGCGCCCCGGCGACAAGCCGCAGGCGGATTACACACCACAGGGCGACTTTCCGACGCGTGCCGACTACCCCGAACGGGTCGATTTTCCGTCGGATGCCGACTATCCGGCGCAGGGCGATTATCCGGCGCGCTCCGGCGACCAGCCGCAAGGCGTCGACCAGTCGCAGGCGGATTACACATCACACGATGACTTTCCGACTCGCTCCGACTACCCGTCGCGCAGCGACGACCCCGAATACGTTCCCTACGACTACGACGACGCCGATTACTCTTCGCGTCCCGGACGTTCCATCACGCTGCCCATCATGGTTGCGGTGCTCGCCATCGTGGCGGTGACCGTCGGCGGTGCGATCGCGTGGCAGTCGCTCGGCTCCGGTGGTGTCGAGACGACCTCCGCGGGACGACAGTCCGACACGCCGACTCCAGGGGGGAGCCCCACCAGGTCGCCGGGCAGCCCGTCGACCTCGTCCGCAGCGTCCAGTTCGGCCAAGCCGACACCGGTCACGCTGCCCGCGGGCGCGAAGCCCTGCGGCCAAGGCCAAGCCGTCGCCGGGACTTTCACCCAGTCGGCGGCGGGTACCGCCGTAACCAGTTGCGCGTTCGCCGAAGAGGTGCGCAGGGCCTATACCGAACTCGGCACCACGCAGAACACGGCCCGCGACGCACCGCGCACCGTTGTCGCGACCAGTCCGGTCACCGGCCGGAACTACACGATGAACTGCCAGTCCGAAGGCCAGGTCGTCACCTGCAGTGGCGGCGAAAACGCAGTGGTGTACATCTACTGATCGAGCACGGGAAGCAGGCTGACTCGGTAGCGTCGCAGGCGTCGGCCGACGCGGCTCGGCCAGCGCCTGAGTCCCAGCCGATCCGGCGTTAGCGCGGAAGGCGTACGCTCAGGAAGCCGTACGTTTCCGGGCCGATGGCACGGTTGCCGGATGCTCTCACCGGGAGTGCTCGTATCTGCGATCAGGGGCAGGGATCGCGCGGAAATCCGTGACGGCCAGGGTGGGTGTCTGGGCAGGGTCGTGGTGCGCGCTGCCCGGCGTGACGACGCCGCGAACCTCGAGCCAGGTGTCGTTCTCGATCGGTTCCGCAATTCCGGACAAGTGGACGTAGATGTATCGGGCGTCGGCGACGCAGCAGGTGATCAGGACGCGCGCCAGGTCGAGATCGATACCGGGCGGTCGCGGTTGTCCGCTGTCCTCGACCCCGAGGGCGAAGCCGCTGATGGTCACCTCGCGGCCGTCGAGTGAATGGTTGGAGTCGAGCAACGCCCGATTCACCAGCTCGTAGATCGTCAGGGTCGGTGCGGCGGGTTCGTCCGGAAGCGGCGGGAACGGACGGACTTTCGGTTCGTCTGCCGAGTTGTGCGACACCACTCGGACCGGGGATCCGGTGGTCGCGGCACCGGCCCCCAGCGCTGGTGGGGCGATGAGCAGCAGCGCGGCGGCCGGTGCCAGCAGCAGCCACTGTGCTCGGCCGGTGCCGTGCTCATGGTCGGCGGACCCCTCGCCGCGCCGGATATCGCGAACGATCGCGATGAGCCCGAGCAGGAGGAAGCCAACGCCGCTGATCACCAAGAAGGGAAACAAGCCGGGTTTCACATAGCGCAGGTAACTGCCGTCGAGCGCGGTCCACAGCACCGCGCCACCGATCAACAGCAGCAGCAGGTTCTGGGTCTCTCGATTCATCGCGCACCCCCGAGAAAAATGTACCCGGCGACCGTGCCGCACACTATGGCAACGCCAAACGTCAATGGCGAGAATCGGATTGCGAACCGCCGCCCGAAACTCCCGGCCTGCATGGCGAACAGCTTCACATCGACCGCCGGGCCGACGACGAGGAACACCAGCCGCGGCAGCAGCGGCAAGCTCGACATGCTCGCGGCGACGAACGCGTCGGCCTCCGAGCACAGGGCGAGCACGAGGGCCAGTACCGCCAGCACCACGATCGCGATCACCATCTGCCCGGCCAACCGCTCGTACCAGACCGGAGGAACCAGCACCCGCAGTGCTGCCGCCGCCGCGGCACCGAGCACGAGAAACGCGCTCGCCTGCAACAGATCATGCCGCGCCGCCTCGGTGAAGACCTCCCAGCGGCTTCGGCCGGTCACACAGTGATCGTGCCCGCCGTGCGGCAGCATCCAGCCCGGACGCCCGATCCGCGACCACAGCAGACCCATCACGACAGCGGTCGCCAGCGAGCCGGTGAACCGCGCCCCGACCATCCCCGGCTCGCCGGGAAACGCCACCGCCGTGGCGACCAGCACGACCGGGTTGATCGCCGGGGCCGACAGCAGAAATGCCAGCGCCACCGAACTCGGCGCACCCTGATCGATCAGCCGACGAGCCACCGGCACCACACCGCACTCACAACCGGGCAGCGCCATCCCGGCCAACCCTGCCACACCAATCGCCGCAGGCTCATTGCGCGGTAGCACCTTTCGCAGCAGAGCAGGCGAGACGAACGCCGCGATACACCCGCTGACCACGACCCCGAGCACCAGAAAAGGCACCGCCTGGACGAAGACACCGACGAAGACGGTCATCGCGGTCTGCAGACGCGCGGACGCGCCGACCATCGAGACCAGCTGTGACTGCACGATTACACCCGAGCCCACCAGCGCGGCCAGGACATAGGTCGAGGAAATCTTGATCCGCGGAGAGCGCCGCAGGCTCTGATCGGCCATCACCACATCCTGCCAGGAGCCGTTGGTTCGCAACTCTTCCCGTAGGGTGGCGGCGGCCTACGGGTTTGCGGGACCTGGGTGTTCGGCGGGTGCAACCCCGTCCGGGCTTTCATCGTCGCGCGCCGGTTCACCATCGCCCCGGTGGCCCATCTGATCCGCAATCCGATCCTCATCATGCACGGCGCCGACGATGCTCTGGTGCCGGTGTCGCAAGCCCAACAGCTCTACGATGCCGTCCAAGCGCCCAAGGCCCTGCATATCGTCCCCTCCGGTCGGCCGGGTTCGGCCCATTGTCAGGCCGACCACATCCCCGCCGCCTTGGAAGTCATGATTCCGTGGCTCTTGGACCAGCTGACGTGAGGGCTCAGCACTATGGCGAACCTGTGGCATATGTTTTCGAAGGTTAGTGCCGACTGCGCAACTGGCGTGGAGCCTGACAAATTCTGCGGCGATGCTTCAAAGCTATTGAGAATTCGCAGGTGTAATTGATTTGCTAGACAATCGCTGTCGTGGATGTGGGTTCTCTTCGGTGTATTCGGAAAAGTGGGGCGCGGTCAATTCATCTAGTACGTTCTCTGGGATAACGAGAAGCGGTTCTCGGGAGAGGACGGCGTCCGGCAGTGCTCGGTCGCCTGTGCTGATCCCGGCCGCCCGGCGCCGCCGGGCGGATAGGTGGAGGTGTCCATGCTTGTTGACCACGCCGTCGTCACCTGGCTGGGAGACAAGGATCAACCGATCGTGTGCGCGGATCTACTGGCCGGTAGGCCGATCCGTGGCGTTCGGCACGGTGTGGTCGATGGCTCATCCTCCGGCGTCGACCGCGCGAATCCCATGGATCGTGGCGGGCGGGTGCGGTGCGGCTGCCGACGCCGGCGGTGGGGTGGGACGCGCGGGAATCCGCTGATCGTGGCAGGTGCAGCCCACCGCAAGTCGGGCAACGCGCGGAATCAGAACTCCCGGTACGTCATTACCCATGCCGCCCTCCCTGTCGATGGCGGAGGCAGTCTGCGAGGTGACCCGGCATGGTGTCGGGACACCGCACCGATACGCAGACCTGGGAGAGTTCACAACGAGAATGTGTCGAAGAATGTTTATTGATCAATTCCGCAAGGCTCGAAAAGTCCTGGGCTGCACGGCGCTTGTCGCATGTGTTGTCGCCGGGTGCGGGACCAACCGCGCCGAGAATCCTGCGGCGAGCGAGCCGACCATCACCGAGGCCGCCGCGCGGACCGATCAAAAGGGCCTCACCATCCTCGTGCCCGGCACGTTGGCCGCGAGCTTCGCCGACCTGGCGGCAGGCGTGCGCGGGAAGATCGGGATGGCGGTCATGCCGGTCGGCGGCACTGCGCCGGTGACCTTCGGCGACTGGACCAGCGGTCCGGCGTGGTCGACGATGAAAGTTCCCCTGACCCTCGCCGCGCTGCGCCGGAGTCCGAGCTCGGGCTATGCCGCGTCGGCGGCGATCACTGCCTCCGACAACTCCGCCGCCGAGACGTTGTGGCAATCGCTCGGCAGCCCGCAGGAGGCGGCCCAGGCCGTGCAGGCGGTGCTGCGTGAAGCGGGCGACACCAAGACCGTCGTGCCCGCCACCCGTACCCGTTCGGAGCATTCGGCCTTCGGGCAAGCCGAGTGGTCACTGGTCGACCAGGCGCGGTTCGCCTCGCAGCTGCCCTGCCTGTCCGAGTCCGGCCGCGTGACCGCGCTGATGGAACAGGTCGTCACCAGCCAGCGCTGGGGTCTCGGCGAGTTCAGCGGAGCCGAATTCAAGGGCGGCTGGGGTCCGGAACCCTCGGGCGCTTACCTGGTGCGCCAGTTCGGGCTCATCACGGTTCCTTCCGGCCAGATCGCCATCGCGGTGGCGGTGCAGCCGGATTCGGGCTCGTTCAGCGACGGAATGAACGTCCTCGACCGGATGGCCACGGTCGTCTCCCAGCATCTCGACGAGTTGCCCGGCGGTCGCTGCCCGGCGTGATGACATCCGTCCAGGTCACCGTTACCCATCGTTCACAGGGTCGGGGCTGCCGAGATCGGACATGAGGGGCAAGATAGCGGCCATGCGCATCGGAGTCTTGACCGGAGGCGGAGACTGCCCAGGACTGAACGCGGTCATCCGGGCCGTCGTTCGCACCGCGAACGGCCGCTACGGCGACGCGATCGTCGGCTTCGAGGACGGCTGGCGCGGCCTATTGGAAGACCGGAAGATCCAGATTCACAACGACGACCGCACCGACCGCATCCTGACCAAGGGCGGCACCATCCTCGGGACCGCGCGCACCAATCCCGACGTGCTGCGCGCCGGTCTCGGCCGGATCAAACAGACCCTGGACGACAACGGCATCGAGGCGCTCATCCCGATCGGCGGCGAGGGCACCCTCACGGCGGCGAGCTGGCTGTCCGAGGAGGGCGTCCCGGTCGTCGGCGTCCCCAAGACCATCGACAACGACATCGATTGCACGGACGTCACTTTCGGCCACGACACCGCGCTGAGCATCGCCAGCGAGGCGATCGACCGGCTGCACACCACCGCCGAGTCACATCAGCGCGTCATGCTCATCGAGGTGATGGGCCGTCACGCGGGCTGGATCGCGATCCACGCGGGCATGGCGGCGGGCGCGCACCTGACCCTGGTGCCGGAGGTCCCGTTCGAGGTGGCCGAGGTCTGCACCATGATCAAGCGCCGGTTCCAGCGCGGCGACAAGCATTTCATCTGCGTCGTCGCCGAGGGCTCGCATCCGGCCCCGGATTCCGGATTCACCTTGCGTGAGGGCGGTATCGACGAGTTCGGCCACGAACGCTTCACCGGCGTCGCCCAGCAACTCGGTGTCGAGATCGAACGCCGCATCGGCAAGGAGGTCCGCACCACCGTGCTCGGCCACGTCCAGCGCGGCGGCAGCCCCACCCCCTACGACCGAGTCCTGGCCACCCGTTTCGGCCTGCACGCCGCCGAAGCTGTCCATGCGGGCCGGTTCGGCCAGATGGTCGCGCTGCACGGCACCACCATCGACCTCGTCCCGCTCTCGGAGGCGACCAAGCAGCTCAAGCGCGTCCCCGACGAGCGCTACCGCGAGGCGGAGGCGTTCTTCGGCTGACCGTGCCGATTCGGCGGTGCGGTACGCGCGCGGCGAATAGACCGGGGCTGTCCGGATCGTCGGTACTGTGAATTGCATGCGCAGTGGGCGACTGGTCGCGTTGGTTCTGTTCGTGATCGCCGCGCTGGTGGCTGGGTGTTCGGAGGCGAATCCACCCGAGCCGACCACCGGTGACTGGCACGGTTCCATCGAGGTGCCCGGTCAGCCGCTGCAGGTCGGGGTGAGTTTCCGCGATGACGGGACGGCCACCATCGACATTCCCACGCAGGGCGTGACCGATGTGGAGTTGAAGGACGTCAGCTCCGATCGCAACGCGGTCTCGTTCGCGATTCCCGACATCCCGGGCGACCCGGTGTTCCGCGGCCGGTACGAGTCCGGATCCGACCAGATCACCGGCGATTTCACGCAGGGGGGTCAGAGCTTCCGGCTCGCGCTGAGCCGAGGCGAAGTCGAACCGCTGGCCCGTCCGCAGGAGCCGAAGCCGCCGTTCCCGTACAAGTCCGAGGACGTCACCTATCGCAACGGCGACATCACCATCGCGGGGACGCTGACCGAGCCGCAGGGTGCGGGCCCGTTCCCCGCCATTCTGCTGATCACCGGAAGCGGCCCACAGGACCGCGACGAAGACCTCATGGGCCACAAGCCCTTCCTGCTGCTGGCCGACACCTTCACCCGGGCGGGCTACGCCGTGCTGCGCACCGACGATCGCGGAGTGGGCGCAACGACCGGCAAGCTGGACGACGCGAACTACACCGACCTGACCGAGGATGCGGCGGCGGGCGTCCGGTTCCTGCGCGCCCGCCCCGAGATCGACCCGGCCCGCGTCGGGCTCTTCGGCCACAGCGAGGGCGGTTATCTCGCGCCGCTGGTCGCCACGCGCCCGGACAGCGGCGTCGCGTTCGCCATCTTGATGGCTGGACCGGGCGTGCCGGGTTCGGACATCCTCGTCGAACAGACCCGCCTGATCGCGACCGCGAACGGCGCACCCCCGGACCAGGTGGACGCCCGGGTGCGCGAAATCAGCGAGATGGCCGCTCTGCTGAAAGCGGGCGACGTGGCGGGCGCGAAGGACCTGGCGCGCCGCCAGAACCAGGCGCTGCCCGCGGATCAACGCGTGCCCGACGAGGAGGCTGCCGCGGGGATCACGCCGTATCTGGCGGCCTTGGTCGCCTACGACCCCGCGCCCGCTCTGACCGCCCTGCGCATCCCGGTGCTGGCGTTCTTCGGCGGCAAGGACCTCCAGGTTCCCGCCGCCCAGAGCGAGCAGCCCATGCGCGACCACCTCGCCGCCGACCCCGACGCGACCGTTCACGTCTTCCCGGGACTCAACCACCTGATGCAGCCCACCGAGACCGGCCGCCCCAGCGAGTACAGCTCCATCCAGACGACCATCGCGCCCGAGGTGCTCGACTACGTCACCGGCTGGCTGCGGCAGCGGGTCCCGGCGAAGTAGCAGCGCGCCGCGAGAGCCGCTGCGCTGCGACCGGAACGCTTACTTAGACTTATGGCCATGAGCGCACCCACGGTCGACCTGATGGATTACTCGGATGTCATCGCCCGGTTCGAGCCGGTGCTCGGCATGGAGGTCCACGTCGAGCTGAACACCGCGACGAAGATGTTCTGCGGTTGCCCGACCGACTTCGGCGCTCAGCCGAATGCACAGGTGTGCCCGGTGTGCCTCGGTCTGCCCGGCTCGCTTCCGGTGGTGAATCAGAAGGCCGTCGAGTCGGCGATCCGGATCGGGCTGGCGCTGAACTGCACGATCACCCCGTGGGGCCGGTTCGCGCGCAAGAACTACTTCTACCCCGATCAGCCGAAGAACTACCAGATCAGCCAGTACGACGAGCCGATCGCCACGAACGGTCACCTGGACGTGCTGCTCGACGACGGCAGCACCTTCCGGGTCGAGATCGAGCGCGCGCACATGGAAGAGGACACCGGCAAGTCGGTGCACATCGGCGGCGCGACCGGCCGCATCCACGGCGCGAGTCACTCCCTGCTGGACTACAACCGGGCGGGCGTTCCCCTGATCGAGATCGTCACCAAGCCGATCACCGGCGCGGGGGAGCGCGCGCCGGAGGTGGCGCGGGCGTATGTGACGGCGCTGCGCGATCTGCTGAAGGCGCTCGGCGTCTCCGACGTGAAGATGGAGCAGGGCTCGCTGCGCTGCGACGCGAACGTCTCCCTGATGCCCATCGGTGCCACCGAGTTCGGCACCCGCACCGAGACCAAGAACGTCAACTCGCTGCGCAGCGTCGAGGTCGCGGTGCGTTTCGAAATGCGCAGACAGGCCGCGGTGCTCGCGGGCGGCGGCACGATCGTGCAGGAGACCCGGCACTTCCACGAGACCGACGGCACCACCTCACCCGGCCGCCGCAAGGAGACCGCCGAGGACTACCGGTACTTCCCCGAACCCGACCTGGAGCCTGTCGCGCCCGCCGCCGAGTGGGTCGAGCAGCTGCGCGGCACCATCCCCGAATACCCCTGGCTGCGCCGCGCGCGTATCCAGTCCGATTGGGGCCTGTCCGACGAGGTGATGCGCGACCTGGTCAACGCGGGCGCGCTCGACCTGATCATCGCCACCGTCGACGCGGGCGCCCCGGCCAACGAAGCGCGCTCCTGGTGGGTCGCCTACCTCACCGAGAAGGCCAAGGAGCGCGAGGTCCCGCTGGACGAGCTGCCGATCACCGCCGCCCAGGTGGCCGAGGTGATCAAGCTGGTCGACGCGAAGACCATCAACAACAAGGTCGCCAAGCAGGTCGTCGACTACGTGCTGGCGGGTGAGGGCGACCCGGCGCAGATCGTCGAGGCCAAGGGCCTCGGCATGGTCAGCGACGACAGCGCCCTGCAGGCCGAGGTGGAGAAGGCGCTCGCCGCCAACCCCGACATCGCCGACAAGATCCGCTCCGGCAAGGTCCAGGCCGCGGGCAAGATCGTCGGCGACGTCATGAAGGCCACCCGCGGCCAAGCCGACGCGGCGCGAGTGCGCGAACTGGTGCTCGCCGCCTGCGGCTGAAGCTCGTCGCTCCGCTCGAACGGTGTGCGGGGCCGACCCCGTGAAGTCGGCCCCGCACCGTCCCGGTCTAGTCCGGTCCGCCGCCTCCGGCCTGCGGCGGCGGGATGCGAACAACACGGTCGTCGAACGGGCCCGGCTGTCCGTCGGTCTTGTTCACCGTGGTCACCCAAATGGTGCCGTCGGCGCCGACCGCGGCGCCGCCGAGCTGGCCGTACTTGTCCTGGGCGACCAGTGTCGGCGCCGCGGTGACGGCGTGGGTGTTCGGGTCGGCGGCGGTGATGGCGAGGGCCTTCGCGCGGGTCAGCGAGATCGCGACACCGTCTACGGCCGCGGCGCAACCGGCGACGCCCGGGCGGTCGGGCCAGGTCCACGCGATCGTGACCGCCCCGTCGCTACTGACGCGCTGCAATCGGTCCTCGGCCGCGGTGCGGTCGGTGATCCAGATGCTGTCCTTGGTGTCCCGGCACACGTCCCCTGCGGTGCCGATGCCCGAGACCGCGATTTCCGGCTGCGATGTGCGGCCGGGGACCAGCGAGTTCACCCGCAGCAGCTTGCCGGCGA
>NZ_BDBA01000089.1 GCF_001612745.1 Nocardia amamiensis NBRC 102102
CCGGCGAGCGAGCCGGCGGAGGCCGCCGCGGCGGGATTGCCCGCGTCGCCGGTCAACACCAGCATCTGATCGGGGGAGGCGAAATCGATCGCGCCGCGATTTCCACTGGAGCCCTTGGGAATTCCGGTGAGGATGTCCTTCGGCGCGCCGCCTTCGGCGATGCGGACCACCCGGTTGTCACTGGAGGTGGTGATGTAGGCGTACATCAGGCCGTCTTCGCGGTAGGTCGGGGACAGCGCGAGATCGCTCAAACCGCCGTCGGTGGAGCCGTCCACGTCCAGCCGCGCGATCTCGACCGGCTGCTGCTCCGGGGCCACCTTGAGAATCCGTCCGGTCCGGCGCTCGGCGACCAGTGCGCCGTCGCCGAGCGTGACCAGCCCGCCGGTCGTGTCCAGGCAGGTCGCGACCACCGCCGGGTCCGGATCGATGCAGGGCCCGCTGGGCCGGGTGGTCGAGGTGGGCGGCTGGTTCGGCTTCTTCGGGTCGATGTTGGCTCCGCGCAGGCTCGGCTCCGGGGTGAACGGACTGGACGCCGAATCATCGAACCGGGCGCAACCGGCCAGCAGCGCGGCACCGAGCGCCAGGCTCGCCGCGACGCGGCCAACGACAACCAAACTCATAGCTCAGACGTTACGGAAATACCGTCGCGCGCGCCGCCTCCGGGTGGGTGTTGCGCGCAGACTGACACGCCGTGCCGCTTACTCGCACGCGATAGCGCGGTGCGGCTTAGGGTAGGGCCGTGACCGACAAGACGAAAGACACACCCGAACCCCCGAGAGTGGCGGACTCAGCGCCGTCCACGGCGGTGTCGTCCACCGGTCGAGGAGTGAGCAGCCCGTTCGACTCGCCCACCGAGCAGTTCGGTCGGGTGGATCGGTCCGGGCGCCCACGGCTGGGCAAGGACGTCCCCCGGACCGACGACGAACTCGGGCTCGACCCGGAGGTCCCGTCCACGGCGGAGACCAAGGCCGTGCCCACTTACGATTACGCGAGCATCCCGCCCGCGGCGGCCCCGCCGTCCGACACCGGCCCGCTGCGCCGCCGCCGCGCCGCCGAGAACCGCCGCGGCACACTCGATCTCGGCTTGCTGCTGCTGCGCTTGGTCGTCGGCGGCACGTTCCTCTACCACGGGTTGCAGAAGCTCACCGGCTGGTTCCACGGCCCCGGCCTGGACGGCACCCGCGAGATGATGGAGCGCGGCGGCTGGGACCATCCCACGCTGTCCACCATCCTGGTCACCGCGGGCGAAGTCGGCGGCGGCACGCTGCTGATCCTCGGCCTGGCCACCCCGTTGGCGGCGGGCGCGGTGCTCGCGGTCATCCTGGACGCCTGGGCCTGGAAGCAGGGGATGGCCCCGGGCTTCCAGTACAAGGCAGGACCAGGCGCGGTCGAATTGGAGAGCATCCTCGCCGGTGCGGCCACCGCCATCATCCTGACCGGCCCGGGCCGCTATTCCTTCGACGTCAAGCGAGGCTGGGCCACCCGGCCCCACATGGGGTCCTTCACTGTCCTCCTCCTCGCCATCGCCGCCGCGGTCGGCACCTACTGGTACCTGCACGGTGGCAACCCGTTCACCGGGATAGGCCCGTTCGACTGACGCCGGTCGGCACCGAACCCGGTGGTGCTCTCCACTACACGGAGGTTCGTCGCCCCTACTGTCCAACGAGACCCTGATCGAGAACTGGCGCCCGGCAGACACTCGGTGTGCCTACGGCGTCAGTTCCCGCTCGATCCGCACGGAACTGAGGTGGTGCGCCGGAAACGGTGGCCCACATCAGGACGGGAGGGCACCGTTGTGTTGACGCGTGACGTCGCGGTCACGCTACTCGCGGGTTCACCCGGCAGTTGGTGTGGAGGTATCCAGCGCTGCCGTTCGTGAAGTCATAGATCGCGACCGTCTGGGTGTCTTCCAGTGCATCCGAGGGCGGCATCAGGAAATGCGTCGCGCTCACCGGGAGCAGCTCATATCTGATGCGGTCCGGCTTCTGGAGGAACTCCGCCTGCATCGGGTCGAGGACCAATGTCAGGTACAGCTGCCCGCGTTCGGCTGATACCTCGTACCGTGCGCCGGGGCGCTCGTAGACGCCTTCGTACCTGGAAAGATCGAGATTCAGAGTCGGGTCCGGTGCGGGCAGGCCCGGGATGGTGACCGTGCCGAGCTCGGTCAGTATCTCGTTGAACACCGTGCGGTAGAAGCTTTCCCGAGGTCCTCCGTTCGTCAGCATCGCGATGGCCGTGTTCGAGCCGGGTAGTAGCCGCAGCCGAGCGTTCTGGCCGATCGTGCTGCCGTCGGCCGCGTAGACGGTTTCGCCGTACCAGTTACACGCGATGAGGCCGAGCGCCCATTCCGGCCCGAACATGTACGGATCCGGTACAGGCACTCGCGACAGCGTCATCTCCCGAATGCTTTCGGCCGAGACGATGCGCTGTCCGCTCGGCGCCGAGCCGCCGGTGAGGATGACGTGCGCCAGCGCGAGCACTTCCCGCGTCGTCGAGGTGATGTTGCCGCCGGGGCCGAACACACGCGGCAGGTAGTCCACCGGTGTGACGATGGGGCCCTCGTCCAGGGTCCGGATGAGATGCCCGGTCGCGACACGGGTTTCGTCCACCTGCTCGCGCCAGCTGCTCGTGCTGGTCAGGCCCAAGGGGTCGAAGAGCCGATCCCGCATGACGTCGTCCCAGCGTTTGCCGTCGTGCACCTCCAGGATCCGGGCGAGGATCGCGTAGCCGAGCGCCGCGCTGTAACCGTGGGTGTGACCCAGCGGGAAGACCTGGGGCGCGTCGGCGATGTTCTCGATCATGCGCTCGTAGACGTCGTCGTCTTCGCCGGGATCGCCGAAAGCCTCTTCGATGCCGTTGGTGTGGCATAGCAGGTGGCGTGGGGTGACCTTGGCGCTTGCTTCGGGATCGGCCACCTCGAAACCGGGCAGGTAGGTCCGCACCGGCTCGTCCAGATCGACCTTTCCCTCGTCGACGAGCTGCAGGAACGCCAGCGCGGTCCACGTCTTGGTCATGGAGCCGCACTGGTAGACGGTGTCCGTGGTCGCGGGTTCCCGCGTTTCCACGTTCTTGACGCCGACCGCGAGCTCGGCGATCGCACCGTCGTGGAGCACGCCGATCGCGGCGCTCGGGATTCCGTACTCCGCCAGCAGGTCGGCGACCCGGGCCTGGATCCGCGGCAGATCGATGCTCATCGCGGGAGACCGACCGCGTTCGCGGCGTCCGCTTCGAAGTACTCCGTTGTGGCGTAGGCCCCGGCGTGCGCTTCGAAGAAATCCCGAACGCCATCGATGGAGTCGTGGGTGATGATGTTCACCGCTTTGTCTCCGTCCTTGCTGGCCACCGCCAGCTTCCACTTGGCTCCCTTGGGGAGCGCGGCGTGTGCCTTCTTCAAGCCACCCCAGAACTTGCCTTCGTTCGAGACGGTCGATACGGCCATCACATGCATCAATGTTTTCTCCTTTTCGGATGAACGAAAGCTACGTTGCATTTCAAAATTCGTCAACGAACTTCAGGTGGAAAATCGCAGTTAACCGGCAATCGTTGCAACGATATTGCGAGTGAATGCAACATCCTATTGCAGGGCATTGCAATGTACTGTGGATGAACGCAATGGGAGGAGGTACGCCGGTGCCAGGAGGCAGGCTGACCCACGAGGACCGTCGGCAGATCGCGGCGTGGCTGGCCGACGGGCTCGGGTACGCCGAGATCGGCCGACGGCTCGGCCGACCGACGTCCACGATCAGTCGCGAGGTCGCACGCAATTGCGCATCCGGCGCCTATCTGGCCGACGACGCGCAGCAGGCCGCCGGCCACCGTGCCCGCCGACGCAAACCGGCCCGGCCCGGCCCCGTGACCGGCGGGCAATCGACCGAGATGGTGCGCGGTTTCGTGGACCAGTTCGCGACCCTACTGGCCGCGACCGGCCTGCCCCGGATGACCGCCCGGGTGTTCGTCTGCCTGCTCACCGCGGACGCCGACGGCCTGACCTCAGCCGACCTGGTGCGCCGGTTACAGGTCAGCCCGGCATCGGTATCCAAGTCCATCGCCTACCTCGAAGCCATGGAACTGGTTGTGCGCCACCCGGATCCCGGTGGTCGCCGCGAGCGATATGTCATCGACGACGACGTCTGGCTCCGCGCGTGGCAAGCCGACACCAGCGCGCACGGGGAGATCGCGACCGCCGCACAGCGGGGCATCGAGATCTTCGGCGCCGACACCACCGCCGGCGCCAGGCTCGGCAAGATGGGCCAGTTCTTCGCCCGGCTCAGCGAGCAGATGAGTGGCGGCGGCCTCGGCGAGACCGTCGTGCACGATGCGTTGACCGTAATCGCCGCGCTCGTGCACACCGGTCGACCGCTCACCCTGGGCGCGCTTGCCGCCGCGCTCGATTGGCCCAGGGGCCGCGCCACCGCCGCCTTGGACGCGATCGAACGTCAACCGGCGATCGCCGATCCCCTCGCCTTGCGGGTCATCGGTCCCGAGACATACACCTTCACCACAAGACCGGACCGCCTCAGCCCGGCGCAACGTGAAGGACTCCAGATATGCATCCAGAACCGGACTTTGTGATCATGAGACTGCGGCAGCGCCGGAAGCGCGACCAGCCGACAACATCGCGCGCCGCTCGCCCCGCAGAACGGACATAAGCCCGAATCCGCCCGCGGTAGATGTACCGCTGGTCAACGGCAGTGGCCCGGTCGACTGAACAGCGCCGCTCGGTGACGGCCGCCGATGCGGCGCAGGCCGATACGAGACCGCCCTGCGCCGCAGGGGCGACGGCTACGGCACGTGGCGCACGGCGCCCTTGTCGGCCGACGTAGCCATCGCGGCGTACGCACGCAGAGCGGTCGTGACCGGACGATCGCGGTTGACCGGCTGCCACGGACGCTCGGAGGCGTCCATTTTTGCGCGGCGCTCGGCGAGCACGGCGTCGTCGACGAGCACCTCGAGGGTGCGGGTGGCGACGTCGATGCGGATCTGGTCGCCGTTCTCGACCAGGCCGATGACTCCGCCGCTGGCCGCCTCGGGAGAGATGTGCCCGATCGACAGACCTGAGGTGCCGCCGGAGAACCGGCCGTCGGTGATCAGCGCGCACTGCTTGCCTAGCCCCGAGCCCTTCAGGAAGGCCGTGGGGTGCAGCATCTCCTGCATGCCGGGGCCACCGGCGGGGCCCTCGTAGCGGACCACGATGACGTCGCCCGGCTTGATCTTCTTGCCCAGGATGACCGACACGGCCTCCTCCTGCGACTCCACCACCACGGCGGGACCCTGGAAGGAGAACAGCTCCTCGTCGATGCCCGCGGTCTTCAGCACCGCGCCGTTGGGCGCGATGTTGCCGCGCAGCACGACCAGGCCGCCTTCCTTGGTGTAGGCGTGCTCCAGATCGCGGATGCAGCCTCCCTCGGCATCGGTGTCCAGGGACGACCAGCGGTTCTCGGTGGAGAACGGCTCGGTGGTGCGCACACCACCCGGCGCCGCGTGGAAGAGTTCGATGGCCTCCTGGGATGCCTTGCCGGAGCGGATGTCCCAGGTGTCGAGCCACTCGTCGAAGCTCTTGGTGTGCACCGTGGTGACATCGGTCTCCAGCAGACCGGCGCGGCGCAGCTCGCCCAGGATGGCGGGGATGCCGCCGGCGCGGTGCACGTCCTCCATGTGGTAGTCGGAGTTGGGCGACACCTTCGACAGTGTGGGCACCCGCCGGCTGGTCTCCTCGATGGTGTGCAGATCGAAGTCGATCTCACCCTCCTGCGCCGCGGCCAGCGTGTGCAGCACGGTGTTGGTCGAGCCGCCCATCGCCACATCCAGCGCCATCGCATTGCGGAAGGCCTTGGCGTCGGCCACGTTCCGCGGCAGCACGGACGCGTCGTCCTCGCGGTACCAGCGGTTGGCGATGTCCACCACCACCGTGCCCGCCTTCTCGAACAGGGCCCGGCGCGCGGCGTGCGTCGCGAGGGTGGAGCCGTTGCCGGGCAGCGCGAGACCGAGCGCCTCGGTCAGGCAGTTCATCGAGTTGGCGGTGAACATGCCCGAGCACGAGCCGCAGGTCGGGCACGCGGACCGCTCGACCTCGGCCAAACCCTCTTCCGACACGGCCTGATTCGCGCTCGCGGAGATCGCGGTGATCAGGTCGGTCGGCGCCTGCGCGACGCCGCCGACGACCACGGCCTTGCCCGCCTCCATGGGTCCGCCGGAGACGAACACGGCCGGAATGTTCAGCCGCATGGCGGCATTCAGCATGCCCGGGGTGATCTTGTCGCAGTTGGAGATGCAGACCAGCGCGTCGGCGGTGTGCGCGTTGACCATGTACTCGACCGAGTCGGCGATGATCTCGCGCGAGGGCAGCGAGTAGAGCATGCCGCCGTGTCCCATGGCGATGCCGTCGTCCACGGCGATGGTGTGGAATTCGCGCGGCACGCCACCGGCGGCGCGCACCGCGTCGGCCACGATCTCGCCGACATTCTTCAGATGCACGTGCCCGGGCACGAACTGGGTGTAGGAGTTCGCGATGGCGACGATCGGCTTGCCGAAGTCGGTGTCGGTCATGCCGGTGGCGCGCCAGAGTGCGCGGGCGCCTGCGGCATTGCGGCCGATGGTCGTGGTTCGTGAACGAAGCGGTGGCATTTCGATGGTCCTCGGGTCGCGGGGGCTGACGTGCGACGGCGCAGAGCTCGCTCGGCGGCGGCTTTACGTTACTCCCGCCGCTGGGTGCGCCGACATGTCGGTCATGGCCGGTGCGGGGTGTCAGTCCGTGTGTTTCGGTCTCGGCGTGTTCGGTTCGTCGCCGCCAGTGGTGTGGTCGACGCTGACGGTGTTGCCGGAGGTGCCGGACCGTCGAGAGTGATGGGCGTGTAGGGGATCGGTGCTCCCGGCGAAATCATCCCATCACTTGGCCGCAACATGCTACTGAAGCCGGTCGGATCGCGGCGTGTGTCACAGCACCTCACGGTTCGCCGGAGGCGGTCGCGTCGCGCCGATGGAGGTTCCCTACCGTGGCGGCGAGGTCGCGTCGTAGTCCTCGTCGCCTGCGAACGCGTCTCCGATCGATGTCGCACAAAGGTGGATCGCGGCGGCCGGGACCCTGCGGCGTCGAAGAGGCGGAGCTACTGCGTGTTCTTGCCGTCTGTGTCTTCGGCTTCGGCGGTCTTGGGAACACCGTTCGTGCGCGAGGCGTCGTCGGCGGGCGCGGCGGGTCGCGTCTCCCCGTCGCCGTCCGCGGACTCATCGGAGGCGTGGTCCGCGGCGGTTTCCTCCGGCACCGCGAACGGATCCGGGATCCGCCCGTTGGACGCCGCCGCCAGATCGCGCAGCCGGTCGTAGCTCACCGCGGGCAACTTCGCCTCGGTGCCGTCGGTCAGGTCGGCCCGCACATATCCACGCTTCGGGATCCGCACGCCCTTCACCTGTGCCCAGTCCAGATGACGAGAGCCGAACAGCGTCCGCAGGTCCAGTCCGGCGTCCGACACCGCGGTCTGCGTCCGCAGCACCCACACGAGCACCACGACCGGGATGAGCAGCAACCACCACAGCCCGGCCGGCCAGCCGACGAACGGGAAGAACACGCACATCAGCAGGATGAACACGCCGAGAAAGGCCAGCCGTGGGATGCGGATCACAGTGGCGTTGCGGGCGCTACCCGTATCCGTCGTCGCGGCGGGCGTATGGGACGATTCAGAAGGTGGCACGGACTGATGCGGTGATGACACACCACCATCCTCGCATCCTGGTGAACGGACACAAGCAACCGCACTATCCCACATAATGGGACACGAGAGGTCATCTGTTTGACTCTTCGGTTCACACCCGCTTAACGTCGTGCGCGTGAATCGAAACGAGTTGCTCGTACTCGGCCGGCGCGTCCAGCGTTGAGCCTGACCAACTGAGTCGAATACGTCAGCTCGCGTTGCGACGCGCCACCCTCGATCAGCCCTGTGCTGTCGGGGGCTTTTTTATGTTCGGACTAATGTCCAGCATGGCGAAGCGCAAGACACCGATGAGGCACACAATCCGGGGTCGAAACGACAACCAGTAAGGAACGAAGACGGTGAGCGCACCTACCGCACGGCCCGGGCCCTCGGCCCGGAGGCCAGCGCCTTCGGCGAACCAGCAGGCAACGCCCGCTGCCAACGCGACGTCCGCGGCCAACCGCCGCCAGGTCCCGCCCGAGCGGGTCACCGGCGCTCAGTCGGTCGTGCGTTCGCTCGAGGAGCTCGGCGTCGACACCGTATTCGGCATTCCGGGCGGTGCGATCCTCCCCGTCTACGACCCGCTGTTCGACTCCACCAAGGTGCGTCACGTCCTCGTCCGGCACGAGCAGGGCGCGGGCCACGCGGCGACCGGGTACGCGCAGGCCACCGGCAAGGTCGGTGTGTGTATGGCCACATCCGGCCCCGGCGCCACCAACCTGGTCACCCCGATCGCCGACGCCCAGATGGACTCGGTCCCGATCGTGGCCATCACCGGCCAGGTCGGCCGCGGCCTGATCGGCACGGACGCGTTCCAGGAAGCCGACATCTCCGGCATCACCATGCCGATCACCAAGCACAACTTCCTGATCACCGACGGCGTCGACATCCCGCGCATCATCGCGGAGGCGTTCTACCTGGCCGCCTCCGGCCGCCCCGGCGCCGTGCTGGTCGACATCCCCAAGGACGTGCTCCAGGCCCAGACCACCTTCAGCTGGCCGCCCGAGATGCGCCTGCCCGGCTACCGCCCGGTCACCAAGCCGCACGGCAAGCAGGTGCGCGAGGCCGCCAGGATGATCATGGAGGCCAAGGCGCCGGTGCTGTATGTCGGCGGCGGCGTGATCAAGGCCGAAGCCTCGGCCGAGCTGCTGCAACTGGCCGAGCTGACCGGCATCCCGGTGGTCACCACGCTGATGGCGCGCGGCGCGTTCCCCGACAGCCACCAGTTGAACATGGGCATGCCCGGCATGCACGGCACCGTTGGCGCCGTCGCCGCGCTGCAGAAGTCCGACCTGCTGATCACCCTCGGCGCGCGATTCGACGACCGCGTCACCGGTCAGCTGGATTCCTTCGCGCCCGGCGCCAAGGTCATCCACGCCGACATCGACCCGGCCGAGATCGGCAAGAACCGGCACGCCGACGTCCCGATCGTCGGCGACTGCCGCGAGGTGATCGCCGAGCTCATCGAAACGCTGAAGGCCGACCCCGCCGCGGGCGACGCGCTGCCGCTGCCGATCGGCGAATGGTGGACCTACCTCGACGGCATCCGGCAGGCCTACCCGTTGGGCTGGACCCCGCCTGCGGACGGGTCGCTGTCGCCGGAGTTCGTCATCGACGCGCTGGGCCGCCTGGCCGGACCCGACGCGATCTACTGCGCCGGCGTCGGTCAGCACCAGATGTGGGCCGCGCAGTTCATCAAGTACGAGAAGCCGCGCACCTGGCTGAACTCCGGTGGTCTGGGCACCATGGGCTACGCCGTCCCGGCCGCCATGGGTGCCAAGATGGGCGCGCCGGACAAAGAGGTGTGGGCAGTCGACGGTGACGGCTGCTTCCAGATGACCAATCAGGAGCTGGCCACCTGCGCCATCGAGGGCGTGCCGATCAAGGTCGCGCTGATCAACAACGGCAACCTGGGCATGGTCCGCCAGTGGCAGACGCTGTTCTACCAGGAGCGTTACTCCAACACCGAGCTGGGCACGCACTCGCTGCGCATCCCCGACTTCGTCAAGCTCGCCGAAGCCCTCGGCTGCCACGGCATCCGGGTCGAGCGCGAAGAGGACGTGGAGGCCGCGATCCGCGAGGCGCAGTCGATCAACGACCGCCCCGTGGTGATCGACTTCATCGTCGGCAAGGACGCCCAGGTGTGGCCGATGGTCGCCGCGGGCACCAGTAACGACGAGATCATGGCCGCCCGCGGCATCCGCCCACTGTTCGACGAAGACGAGCAGGCCGCCGAGCCCGCAGTCATCCACGAGGCGATGTCGCATGAACAGACAAGGTGAACCACGGATGAGTACCACCCACACCCTCAGCGTTCTCGTCGAGGACAAGCCGGGCGTGCTGGCGCGGGTCGCTGCGCTGTTCTCCCGCCGCGGCTTCAATATCGAGTCGCTGGCGGTCGGCGGCACCGAGCTGCCCGAGATCTCGCGCATGACCATCGTCGTCACCGTCGAGGACCTGCCGCTCGAGCAGGTCACCAAGCAGCTCAACAAGCTGGTGAACGTCATCAAGATCGTGGAGCAGGACTCCGACAGCTCGGTGGCCCGCGAACTGATCCTGGTGAAGGTCCGCGCCGACGCGAGTGTGCGGACCCAGGTGATCGAGGCCGTCGGGCTCTTCCGCGCCAAGGTCATCGACGTCTCCCCGGACGCGCTCACCGTCGAGGCGACCGGAACCCGGTCCAAGCTCGACGCGCTGCTGCGGATGCTGGAACCGTATGGCATCCGGGAGATCGTGCAGTCCGGTGTCGTCGCGGTGGGACGTGGACCGAAGTCCATCACCGCCACCCGATGACGGCGGCGCGGCACACACCGATGGGGCCGACCGCCCTGCGACGGCCACACGCTAACCTTGCTGCGATCGACGGTTGGTGTGCCGCCCTCCCCGCGCATGCGGGAATGATCGCTCCCGCGTAAGCGGGAGTGATCCGATCCAGAAACTTGTAAATCGACACCGGCGCAAGCACGGTGTGCCCCGCCTCGCGCGGGGATGATCTCGGAAGGAACCACTGTGGCAGTCGAGATGTTCTACGACGACGACGCCGACCTGTCGATCATCCAGGGCCGCAAGGTCGCTGTCATCGGCTACGGCAGCCAGGGCCACGCGCACTCGCTGAGCCTGCGCGACTCGGGCGTCGAGGTGCGCGTCGGTCTCGCGGAGGGGTCGAAGTCGCGTCCGAAGGCCGAGGAGGCGGGCCTGACCGTTGGCACCCCGGCCGAGGTTTCGGCCTGGGCCGACGTCATCATGGTGCTTGCGCCCGACACCGCGCAGGCGTCGATCTTCACCAATGACATCGAGCCGAACCTGAAGGACGGCGACGCGCTGTTCTTCGGCCACGGCCTCAACATCCACTTCGGCCTGATCAAGCCCCCGGCCAACGTGACCATCGGCATGGTCGCGCCGAAGGGCCCCGGCCACCTGGTTCGTCGTCAGTTCGTCGACGGCAAGGGTGTTCCGGCGCTGATCGCCGTCGAGCAGGACCCGAAGGGCGAGGGCCAGGCGCTGGCGCTGTCCTACGCCAAGGGCATCGGCGGCACCCGCGCGGGCGTCATCAAGACCACCTTCAAGGAAGAGACCGAGACCGACCTGTTCGGTGAGCAGGCCGTGCTCTGCGGTGGCACCGAGGAACTGGTCAAGACCGGTTTCGAGGTCATGGTCGAGGCCGGTTACGCGCCGGAGATGGCCTACTTCGAGGTGCTGCACGAGCTGAAGCTGATCGTCGACCTGATGTACGAGGGTGGCATCGCGCGGATGAACTACTCGGTGTCCGACACCGCCGAGTTCGGTGGCTACCTGTCCGGCCCGCGGGTCATCGACGCCGACACCAAGAAGCGCATGCAGGAGATCCTCAAGGACATCCAGGACGGCAGCTTCGTCAAGCGCCTCGTCGCGAATGTCGAGGGCGGCAACAAGGAGCTCGAGGCGCTGCGCAAGCAGAACGCCGAGCACCCGATCGAGGTCACCGGCGCCAAGCTGCGCGGCCTGATGAGCTGGGTCGACCGGCCGATCACCGAAACCGCCTGAGTTCCACTTCTGGCGTTCGCAGGGCGAACGACCTTTGCTCGAAACCCCTGGAAGGCCCGTCCATCGCGAGATCGGACGGGCCTTCCAGGCATTCCGCGGTACGTAGTTCAGGGCGGTAGGCTGGTGTCGTGCCGGAAGAAACGCCAGGTCAGCGCTTGCGTCTCGCGATGGAGATGTATGAGTTCGGCGTGCGTATGCAGCGCACGCGCATCCGCCGAAACCGTCCTGAGGCGACTGAAGACGAGATCGATGAAGCCGTGAATGAATGGCTTCTCACACGCCCTGGTGCGCCGCTCGGTGACGCGGTCGGTCGGCCGTCATCGCGATTCGCATGAACCAACTCGAAGCGGCGCTCCGTCGCGCCACGACGGATCTTGTCCGTCTGGGATATGGCTGGGCACTTGTCGGGGGTTTCGCGGTCTCCGCTCGATCCGCACCGAGGTTCACCCACGATATCGACCTGGCAGTGGCTGTCGAAGATGACCACGCTGCTGAGGGTTTGGTTCGTCGGCTCATGTCCGAGGGGTACGGGTTCTACGCGTCGGTGGAGCACGACAACGGCAGGCTGGCCACAATCCGACTCAGACGTCAGGTGGATGGCGTGCCGGTCTTGGTCGATCTGCTGTTCGCCAGTTCAGGAATCGAGCCGGAGATTGTCCAAGCAGCAGAGAATCTGGAGATCGTGCCCGGTCTGTGGTTGCGCGTCGCGACCACTGGCCATCTGATCGCGCTCAAATTGCTTGCCCGGGATGATGATTCGCGTCCACAGGACCTTGCCGACCTGCGCGGACTACTGGAGGCGGCTTCAGCGGCCGACATCGAAGAAGCTGAAGCGGCAGTCCGCTTGATCACTCAGCGCGGTTTCAACCGTGAACGTGACCTGCTCGAGTCGCTGCGAGCGGTGACCTCCACTCGTTGACTCGTCCGACCCAGATGAAGCCGCCGATCCGGTTTCGGATCGGGCCACCGGCGTCTTCGGGGTCGGCGCACGACAACGGCTCGGCACCTTGTGGGTGC
>NZ_BDBA01000090.1 GCF_001612745.1 Nocardia amamiensis NBRC 102102
TCGGCACCTTGTGGGTGCCGAGCCGTTCCGGTTTCTAGCTGCTGCCGAACAGGCCGGGCGGACGGCCGTGATCACCCGGGCCGCCCCACCAACCGAAGAACGGGTTGTTGTTGCAGCTCCAGTTCTGGAATGGGCCGAAGTCGCAGTTCCGGTCGGGGTAATGGCGGTTGTGCCTGACCTCGGTGACCCCAGGGGAGGTGTCCGCGGAGGCGGGCACGGCCAATGCGGTCAATGGAACTGCGGCGATCGCACCGGCGACGACCACCCGGGCGAGGCGGCGGCGTGCGGCGCTGGTTGTCGAGAACAACGTAAATCCTTTCACTCACTGCGGTGAGCCATCGACTCACCAACCCCCGTTGCGGTTCTGGCCATCGCGACCCGCGTGCAGGTCGGAATGACCGTGTCGTCGCTGCTTCGCGGGCAGGCTGACCAACGGGGCAGCGACTGCACGTCTACTCTTGCGCACTTGCCGCGAAAGGTCACGGGGGTTGTCACCCTTGGGGGAAATTTCAATCCGCGGTATTAGGGGAACCCCCCTATGCGCTGGTGTTCTGCCGAGCGACGAATTCTGCCGCTATCGGCTGGTTACTCGCTCGTACAGTCGCGGAGCCCTAAGGTTCTCCGGGACAACGAGGTCAAGGAACTGTCCATCCGAAGATTTT
Source organism: Nocardia amamiensis NBRC 102102 (assembly GCF_001612745.1). Classification (GTDB taxonomy): domain Bacteria; phylum Actinomycetota; class Actinomycetes; order Mycobacteriales; family Mycobacteriaceae; genus Nocardia; species Nocardia amamiensis. The sequence goes on from NZ_BDBA01000090.1 coordinate 663, forward strand.
CCGCCCGAACGGATTGTGAACCTTGCCCAACTCGACGAACCTCCACCCCATCGCGACCGTCTCCGGCCCGGCCTCGGCCGGTCGGCGGCCCGAGGCGATCCACCGATTTCTGGTCAAACCCGCCGACGCCGGCATCGTGGGATCGGTCGACGGCGGCAAACTTCTCGAATGGATCGACAAGGTCGCCTACGCGGCGGCGGCCCAGTGGAGCGGCAGCTACTGCGTCACCGCCTACGTCGGGAACATCCATCTCGGTCGGCCGATCGCGGTCGGTGAGCTGGTCGAATTGCACGCGAATCTCGTCTACACCGGCCGGACCAGCATGCACATTCTGGTCACCGTCTACTCGACCGATCCCACGCGGGTGCAGCCGGTCCAATCGGCCCAGTGCCTGACGATCTTCGTCGCGGTGGATGACCACAGGCGCACCGTCGAAGTCCCGCAATGGAATCCGACGACACTTCTCGAACTGCAGCGGCATGGGCAGGCGCGGGCCAGGATTTCGGTACGCAAGGGCATCGCGGAGGCGATGTCCGCTCAGCGATACACCGCGGCGGGCACCGCGCCGAGCGCCACGCTGCGGTTCCTGGCAGCGCCCTCGGACATCAATTGGGGCGGCAAGGTTCATGGTGGCCGGACGATGCGGTGGATCGACGAGGCCGCCTACGTGTGCGGCGCCGATTGGGCCGGGCAAGGCGTCATCACGTCCTACTTCGGCGGCATTCGCTTCTACCGGCCGATCGTCATCGGTCACGTCGTCGAGGTCACCGCCCGGCTGATCCATACCGGGCCGCGCAGCATGCACATGAGTGTGCACGTGACCTCCACCGATGCGCACTCCGACGAACCCGCGCTGGCCGCGCACGGTCACGCAGTGGTCGTCGCGGTGGACGACGACGGCAAGGCACGAGCCGTGCGGCAATGGGAACCGGTCTCCGAGGAAGACCAGGCGCTCGACGCGCACGCTCGGCACTTGGTCGAGCTGCGCGCGCTGGTGGAGCAGTTCACCCCGGCGAGTGCGGTGCCCGCCGACGCAGAGCCCAGCCACTTCCGGGTACCGGTGGCGAGGTAGGGCCTCCGCATCTTCACTAGTAACCGATGAGTCGTTCTTCGCGTCGGTCGATGCGGCTCGGATTTGTTGGTTGTGGTTCAACCCAGTGAAGGGGGCCCTTGTTCGATGCGTGCGCGAACCGCATCGAACTTGCCGAGCTCCTCGAACGGGAACCGCTCGTCCCACCAGGTGGCGCCGGCGTCGGCGAGCGGACCGACGATGTCGCGTGCGGTTGCCGTAGTGCCGGGCGTGGATCCGCCGACCGCGAGCTCGAACGGTTGATCGTCCAGCCCTGCGGCGCGGCGGTGGGCATGGATGTAGGCGTGCATTTCGGCGACGACGTCGGCGGTGGGTGGCTGTTGCCAGGAGCCCGTGGTGAGAATCGCGCCGTCCCATCTGGCGGCGCGGCGAGCGGGCGGCTTGTGGGGCCAGTCGCCGCCGACCCAGATCGGCACGCGCGGCCGTTGTACGGGAGTGGGCAGCATGATCACGTCGTCGATAGTGACGTGGCGGCCGTGGTAGGTGACTGGTTCACCGGTCCACAGCAGAGTGATCGCGTGTAGTCCTTCGTCGAGCAGACGGGCCAGCACCTTGGGGTCGGTGGGTTCGCCGAATCGGCCGTACTCGTTGTCGATCGGGTTGCCCAGGCCGACGCCGAGGATGATGCGGCCGCCGGAGAGCCGGTCGAGTGTGGCGATCTCGCGGGCGAGCTGGCGCGGTCGCCGGCGGGGGACCGGGGTCACCGTGGTGCCCAACCGGATCCGCTGGGTAGCCAGCGCGGCCGCGGCCAGCAGGATGTTGGTCGCGGCGAACTCGCCGACCAGGTCACGGTTGTAACCGATCATCTGGTCCCAGATGAACAGTCCGTCCCAGCCCGCGTCCTCCGCCAGCTGTGCTGTCTCCGAGACGACGCGTGGGTCGGCGAAATCCCCCAGGTTCGGGATATTGATCGAGCACCGCATAAATCCAGTCTCGTCCTGTCCACCGACACGTTTCCGGGTAGCCCGGAGTCAGCTGACCACCCCAACCGGAGTGTGCCTTGTTCGCTGGCAGACCGAATAGATCGCAGAGCAGCCAGGCTATTCCGATGGTGTCGCGTGGCGTGCGATTCGCGCGACCGCTGCCGCTGTTCGCCGGAATCGAGGGGTGCATCCGCTGCGCGGTGTTGCGCTGGCCAGTCGCCGGGTGGCAGCTGTACCGGCGTTGCGGAAGGGCGTGTCGCGGCGCTGGCAGCCCGAGGGGGCTCAACGGTGTGGAGCTGCGTCTACACTAGTTACCGATGAGTAAGTTCTTTGCGTCGGTCGACGAAGTGACTGGTCGCCTCACCGAGTCGGGATACCTCCCGTCCCTCGACATCGCCACCGCCGTATTCCTCGCGGGCCACCTCGGTAAGCCCCTGCTGATCGAGGGTCCCGCGGGCGTCGGCAAGACCGAACTGGCGAAGGCGGTCGCCGCCGCAACGATGTCCGATCTCGTGCGCCTGCAGTGCTACGAGGGCATCGACGAAGCCCGCGCCCTTTACGAGTGGAATCATGCCAAGCAACTGCTCCGCATCACCGCCACGGACCACGAGACCTGGGACAGCACGCGCGACCACGTCTTCACCGAGGAGTTCCTGCTCGCTCGACCCCTGCTGGCCGCCATCCGCAACCCGTGCTCCACCGTGCTGCTCATCGACGAACTCGACAAGGCCGACGTGGAACTCGAGGGTCTGCTGCTCGAGGTGCTCGGCGACTACCAGGTGAGCATTCCCGAACTCGGCACAGTCACCGCGGTCCGCAAGCCGTTCGTCATCGTGACGTCCAACGCCAACCGCGAACTGTCCGAAGCACTGAAACGACGCTGCCTCTACCTCCACATCGATTACCCGACCGCCGAGTTGGAGCGGGCGATCGTGCGGATGAAGGTGCCCGAGCTGGACGAGGCGCTCGGCGAGCCGGTGGTCCAGGTGGTCGGCGCACTCCGGCAGTTGTCGTTGCGCAAGGCCCCGTCGATCGCCGAAACCATCGACTGGGCAAAGACCCTCGTCGCCCTCGGTGCTCGCAACCTGACCGGAAACGTTGTCCGTTCGACACTTGGCGTGCTGTTGAAATACCAGTCCGACCACCGCACCGCGGTCGAACGGCTCGCGCTGCTCGACCCGGACGCGGAGCCGGGTGCGACGCGATGACCGCGGCGGCCAAATATGTGCCTCACGTCGCGCCCGCTCATTGGCTTGGCGAGCGTAGTGATATGGCGGCGATACATAGCCGCTGGGCCACCATTTGCCTCCCCTCGACAACTCGCATCAAGCGGCAGACATTCGCTGAGCCGGTCCCGGGTGCCTGGGTGGATCATGAGCACCGCTGAAGGACGTGGCGGCGGGGCGGAGCACCAGATTTTCGACACCATGACTGATCGGCTCGTCGAATTCGTCGGCTTGCTGCGTGACCACGGGATCAACGCGGGGCCGAGCGAAACCATCGACGCGGCCGAGGCGATGGTCGCCCTCGGGATCGCCGATCGCAATCGCCTGCGCTCCGGCATGGCCTCCTGCCTGCTGCGCCGCAACGGTCAACGCGCCGTGTTCGACCAGCTCTTCGATCTCTACTTCCTTACTGCGCAACAACCAACACCCGCGGACCCGTCGACGCCCGAATCCGTCGAAGCATTGCGGGATCAACTCGTTTCCGCACTGGCCCAAGATGATTCGCAGACAATGGCCCAACTCGCCCGCCAGGCCCTGACCGAACTCGGAGGCTATGGCGGGGTCGGCACCGGGCAGACATCCGGTCCGGTCACCACCGCCTCCGGCGCGGGCTGGTCCTCCTACCTGACCATGAAAGCCCTACAGCCGGAAGACCTCATCGACCGCATCGTCGCGGGCATGAACGGCACCTCCCAGCTCGACACCACCGTCCACACCATCGAAGCCAACCGCCGCCTCACCGAATTCCGCACCGCCGTCCAAACCGAAGCCCGCCTGCGCTCAGCACAACTGCGCGGCACCGAATACATCGCCCGCCGCGGCGTCCAATCCAGCACCGACCAAATAGATTTCCTCGGCGCCCGCGAACAAGACCTCGCCGAAATGCGCAGCCTGGTCCACCCTCTGGCCCGCAAACTCGCCACCCGCCTCGCCGTCCGCCGCCGCAAATCCGTCCGCGGCCAGATCGATCTCCGCCGCACCCTACGCCGCTCCATGTCCACCGGCGGCGTCCCCATCGACCCGGTCCTGCGCGCCCGCAAACACGGCCGCCCCGACCTCGTCATCCTCGCCGACCTCTCCGGCTCGGTCACCGGCTTCGCCGAATTCACCCTCCACCTGATCCAGTCCCTACAAGACCAATTCAGCAAGGTCCGCAGCTTCGGCTTCATCGACACTTGCGACGAAATCACCGATTTCTTCACCCCTGGCGAACCACCCACCCCAGGCACCGCAGCCCGAATCATCCGCTCCACCAAGGTCGCCCGCTTCGGCAGCTCCAACTACGGGGAAGCGTTCCAAGGTTTCCTCGACAACTACACCGACGCCCTCGGCCCGCGCACGTCCGTGCTCATCCTCGGCGACGCCCGCACGAATCGCACCGACCCGAACCTTGGTGCCTTGCAAGCAATCCGAGACCGAGCCAAACACACCTATTGGCTGAACCCGGAACCCTCTCGCTCTTGGTCCAGCGGAGACTCGGCCGCTCATGCGTACGCGGAGTGCGTCACGATGCACGAGTGCCGCAACGTCAAGCAGCTGACCGAGGTCATAGCCCGCCTACTGCCGGCATGAGAATCTCGCACACGTGATCAGGACCAGATGTAGGGGTCGACTACCACTGCCCTCACAGCGCGGACAGTCATGGCTCGGTGATCGTTCTTTGGCGCCTCTGCTATCCATGTGGGGATCGCTGCTTGTGTAGCTCATAGGATTTCGAGTTCTTGGCTCATGCTCGTCAGGTCGATCTATGGTCGGGTCCATGAACGACGCGACATCGGTCCGGCTTGGAACCGCCGACGACGTACGGCATCACTTCGATGGGATCTGCGAGCTGTACGACGAGGCATTCTCGGCACCCCCGTTCGTATGGCCGGTGGACGAGTCGCAGCGCCATCGGCAGATGCTCACGAAAATGATCGCCTTGCAGGGCTTTGGCATTGCTCTCGCGGAATCCGGCGACACTTTAGTGGGATTCGTCTACGGAGACACATTGACGACCAACACCGGGTGGTGGGACGGGTTCCAACAGCCGGTACACCCGGATGTCACGCGCGAATGGCCCGGTCGGACCTTCGCGGTGATCGATCTCGCTGTCCAGAAGTCGGCGCGTCGACATGGCATCGGCCGCCGACTGCTGGACACGCTGCTCGACAGCCGACCCGAGCAGCGGGTGACACTGGCGGTCCAGCCGCAGGCTGAAGACTCACATGCGTTCTACCGGGCGATCGGTGGATGGCGCTTGGTTGGGCGGCAAACCACACCAGTGTTCGTATCACCGGAGTTCGATATCTATGTCCGGGAGTTGGGGAGTCCGTAGTCCGCCAGCAGTTGGTCGAGTTCCCGCACACACAGGGCCGCATTCCATTGATCGAGGTCCGCTCGCGCATCCAGGATGATGCCGGTGAGCCGATCCGAACGGCACTCGGTGGCTAGACCGGCCGCCTTGCCGATACCTTGCGCGGCTTCGTCGATTTCCCATGCCGCGATATGGGCATGCGCGAGGTCGATGGAGGCCAGTGCCCGGTTGCGTGTGAACCCCTCGCCGATGAGCGCGAGGGACGATTCGGCTGCAGACTGCGCCTCGGCGGCACATCCGAGTCGGTACATGCAGTCGCTGCGAAACGCCAGTGAGAGACCCGGCCCGTGGAAGTAGGCGACAGAGTCTTCCTCTGATGGAACGTCCTCCAGTGTGGCGTCCGCGGCGTCGAGTGCCGCGACACATGCCTGATGACGTCCTGTGGTGGCGTAGGCGAACGCTGCCATGTCATCGGCGTAGGCGCGTAGCGGGCGATCATCGACGCTTCGTGCCCAGTTCTGTGCCGCCACCGCGTGATCGATCCCTATTCGCGGAGACCTGCGCCAGGTGGCGAGGTAGCTCAGGTTGCATAGAACGAGGGTGACGAGCGCGTCGTTGCCCGCATCGTGCGCGGATTCGCGGGCCTGTTCGTAGCTGGAATTCGCGGAACCGAAGTCACACAGATCGAATTGCATCCATCCGGCCAGCTGCGCGAGCTGGCTGTGAAGTGTCAGCAACCGCGGCTGCAAGTGGCTGGGCGCCTGCCGCAGCAAGGCGGAGGTAATCGCTTGCTGAGCGGAGACCATCGGAAGAACTGCGTGGGGGCCGTAGAGATTGTTCTGCGAACGTGCGATCTCCAGCGCGGCCTCGATGTGACCGACGGTGACTTTGTCCACCCGGTCGGGCCGGATGAGCACTTCACCGACTCGCAGTTGCTCGTCCGAATCCAGACCCGCCAAGATCGCGGCGACGGCGGGGAGCCCGCCAGCGACGCCACCGAACAGAGAGAGCAACTCACGCCGATTCATCTCGACCCACGTCCGCAGTTCGACATCCAGAGGCGAGTGTAGGCGGGTCGGCGGTGACACGATGGCAATCGCAGGCGTGAGCGATGCACCGCCGTTGTAGAACCTGTGCGCCTGCTCGGGGCTGAGACCGTTCAGCAGCGTGTCCATGACATCCGAGGACCGCGGGTTCAGCGCGGCTTCATTGCCCTGCTGTTCCCACTTTCCGACCGTTCGCACCGCCCGCCCGCAAGCCGCCGCGAACTCCTCCTGCGTCAGCCGCATTGCCGTCCGAAGCGCCAGAACATCGGCGCCCGTCCATTTCTCGATCATCGCTGCCACCCTCCCCTCGGCGTGTCGAATACCGGAAGACTAGGACCAAAATGCCTGCTGCGTACCTGTATTCCATCACTCGATCACCGGATTCTGATTCCTGCACCCGGTGCCGGGTCGATGTCATTGCTCGCCAACGGCACACCGGTCAGCTGTGAGCGGCCGGTCGGTGGCGCATGCTCCTTGGCGCCGGGTGCTCATCACATGACGAGCAGGGAGGCGCGGGGATGGAGTTGGACGATACTCAGGTGCTGCCGCCGGTGCAGGCCGATACGGCTTCGACACGGTGTCGGTTCTATCGGGAAGCCTGCGGGCTACCCGCGCGGGTTCAGCCCGAAATCGGAAGCATCGTCGTGCCCGCGGGCAGGGTCGGTGCCATCACCATGCCTCATCAGCTCGGTGCCGGGGTGAAGAGCCGCATGCACAGTCAGGGTGTGAAGCTCGGTCCGATCGTCTCGCATCCGCGCTCGAAACGATGGACATTCCTGATCGTGCCTGACGTGCCGGACGAGAGCAGGCTCTTCTCCGAGTTGTTCCGGCTCAATGTCTACGTCACGCGTGTGGGTGCACAGATCGCATTGCCGTCTCCAGTAGCCCGAGGCACCGGATTTCGGACATGGGTCACGCTGCCGCGAGATAAATTCCGCCCGTCCGGAATAGCAGTGGTCGAGTCCATTCATGCGTGCGCCGTATCGGCGTCATATCGGAAGGCGTCGGTGCATGTCTGAGGCTATGTCTTGCCCGCCGATTTGGTTGTCGGCCTGTGCTGGTGCGGTTTTCAACGGCACGGACACCCTTGTGATGGTTGGGTGCCCGCACTGCGTTGGCGTCGCTCCGGTGACCGGCGGCGTCATGGGTGAGCACAACGGGCGCTCGGGTATCAAATGCTCCTACGCGGGAGCTCGTGTAATCGATGACCTATTCGGCTCCCAGGGTTCGACCGGCGGGATGGCATACGTGGATCGATGATGAGTGTCGAATCGGATGATGGCGTTGACAGCGAGTTCTTTCGCGCGGCAGGAACGTGAAAGGAATGAGCAATAACGCTTCTCCACGCCCCGATGAGAATGACGTACATCTGTCGATCCAATTCCACGATGTACGTCTGGATTTCGTCGCCTGCCGAACGGCCGCGTTGACGTTCATTCGGGACTGGCGCACCCGCTACTACCAACACGCAGTGACAGTAATTCCCGGAGATACCACCGGACTACAACGTCTCCCGAACGAACGGCTCTACTTGGAGCCCTGACCAGGCCTCCGCAGGGGATCTTGGACGCAACATATGCTCTCGATCGTTGTGCATCTACTTTGATCATGAACGCAACAATGATCACTGCGGAGACCGAGGTCGGCTAACCGAATACGCGTGCTGCGCGGGTACCTGCTTCTTCGACCGACATCCGGCCACCTGCCGACAGTATTCCTGTAACGGTTTCCTTCGCGATTTCTACAAGTTCCTCGTCCAATGCTGATTCTTCCAATGCTTCGAAGACAACGAACGGAGCCAGGCGGAGCAGTCGTTTCAGGAAGTCCCGCAGGATGTCACGCTCGGTCATCCCTCGCAGGTCCATGCGCCGCCACACACGCAAAATCGACTTGATCAAGTGCGGACTGCCGCCCAAGGCGGCGCGCCGGGCGTAGATCTGGTCGAATGCGGCTTCGCCGAGGACATGCAGCGCCGAGTACGGGTTGGAATCGGCCGGGGAATACACCAGGTGCGCCCGCCACCACATCCGGCCGAACACATGACGGGTGAGATCGGAACCGAGTACTCGGTCGACCGGGGGTTTCGGGTAGCGCCAGTGCGCGACGTCGGGAAGGACGATCAAGGCCAGAAACGCCCAAACGTCGCCGGCAGCAGCTTCTGCAGGCGCGATTCGCATTTCCTTGTGCAATGCAACGGCGAGGTTGAGATCGAAGGAAATCTTCTGGCGCGCGTCGGGTGGTTCCGGGAAGCCGGACTCCTTGGCCAGATCGATGACGATATCCCGAAGAAATCGCAGCTTGTCGCGGTCGGCCCGCGTGCCGCCGGTCGCAACGAACACTGCGGATTCATGGGCGATGGCCCAACGGTCGTGGAGGTCAAGCGGGGTGAGATCTTTGTATTCGGCTGCGAGTAGTTTTGCGCGGTGGCGGAGCAGTCGGGGATACAGAAGTGTCATGCGACCCCCTCGAAGATCTTTACGGCCGCCTGCAACTCGGAGGCGAACAGGTTCGGGGACTCTTGTGCTGCCAGCCGGATGTCCGTGATCGACCGTCCAGGGAAGAGTCGGCCGAACAGTTCCTGCAGTGTGGCACCCAAGGTCTCATCAATGTAGTGAGAATCGTCGTGGAATTCGCTGAGGCGAAGGGCATGATCCACCATGGTGCGAGCCACGTCGGCATACAGCGCGGACAGGGCGATCTTGTCTTCTAGACGTGGGCTGCCCGCGCGTTGGAGGGCCTCTGTGATGACGGCTTTCTTTTCGTTGACGAGTAGAAGAAGTGACCCCATCGTTGCCGCCTCGAGGTTCGTGCCGATCTCCAAGTGCCACGCGGCCTCACCGGGATAGTCGGTTCGGTCGAAATCGACTATGGCTATGGGAAATTGAGGAGCATCGCCTTGAAGACGAATCTGGCGCCGATCGCTCCACAGAACCGAGCCACCGCGGCGGGGTGCCACCGGGCGGTCGCCGCCATGTCGGCGCCGGGCGAGTACCAGGGCGGTATCCAACAGGACGACACCGCCCAGGTCGGCGCCGGGGAGCTCGGCTTGCAATTCGACTTCGCCATTCTCGGGGACCACTGTGCGCATCACCGTTCCCCTGAGTTTCGATCCGGTCGATGTCCAGATCGCGGCTAGCGCGAGCTCGGTGCCTGGGGCCAACGTCGATGCGGCAAGGGCGCGGTGCAGATCGACCTTGACGATGCGGCGCAGGCGAAGTGTCGTCTGATAGTCCCAATGCGGGTAAGACTCCGGCAGTGGCATTTCGTCGCCATCGACCGACAGCAACCACTCGCCTGCCTGCACGACGGCTGGCGACGGCTTTTTGTAGGGAAGAACGCGATGGACCATCAACCGACCGCCTCGGTGTAGAGCACGATGTCGGTCATGGTGTCGGCCGCAGGCTTCACCACGGCCTTCCAGATCTGGCCGTCACCGCCTTCGATGACATACGACGGCACCTGGTGGAGCTCCCCATGCGGGTCCTGCCAACCGACGAGGCCCGGCATTTCAGCACCGGCCGGAGGGTCCATCTCGAGTCCGCCATCGCTGTTCAATGCCACGGCCAGATCGACGGTGACTCGTTGCGGAATGCCTACCGGCAGGCGGAAACGCTGCACCACCACGGCATTTCCCCACAGCTCCTCCGGCTCGGGATCACCGATGTATTCGATTTTCGGGCGTCGCCGTCGTTCCGTGACCAGCTTTGCGGGCTCGGCGAATGCGTCGGTGTCGTACGGGCTCGCGTCTCGCGAATCCCCGACCGAGCCAGCAGGCCCGCCTCCTCCAATGTCCGCAGTGTCCGGGATCTCCACCTCATCGGTCTCATCGATCTCTTGCCGTCGACCACTCGGGCGCCGAGCAGGTATCGGCCGAGCGGGTGGTGCGGTGTCGCCCGGCTTGCCATAGTCGGTTGCCGCTCCGATCCCCCACGCGCCACCCACGAGAGGCGACAGGCGTTCGCTCGCAGCTCCCAGAGATACTCGAGCGACCTCGACCCCGCTACTGCCACGCGGGCTGAGCACCGCATCGATGGCTTCCTTCATGCGCACGAAGGTCGTCTTGACGAACGTGTGGTCGGGATGGTCCAGTGACTGATAGTTCCAGTTGTCGTGGGTCGGCGGCTCGGCCGCCGCATACGCTTCGTCCATCGCAGGATCGGCACGGAAGACGCCTGCATACGCTGAGTACTCGCTCGCAGGCTTTGGTCCGGGCCAATACGTGACCACTAGTTCTGCCGGGCGCATCAGGCAGACGTGGTGCACCATTCCGTTCTCGAAGCCCGCCATCTGCTCGGCGTCGGTCGGGTCGAACCGCTGCGCCATCGACTGGTGCAAGGCGAACCGCCCGAGTAGCTTCTTCGGCCGGCGACAGTGCAGATCTTGTGCCTCGCTGCCGACCAGCTTCCGATAGGCGGAGACAAACAAGCGCAGAGATTTCATTTCGGTGGGTTCCGGTACCTTGTACTCGATACCGTCGCAGGTCACCGAAAACCGCATTGGGACAATACCGTTCTGATCCGGCATCATCTTCGGCCACAGCTGGCACGTAATCGTCTGCGCGAGATATAGGGCTGCATTCGCTGGTTCTTTGCCTTCGAGATCGGGATCGAGGATGACGATCGTCGTTCCAGTCTCGGTGGCGCCGAACGGCCGCAATCCAAGTTTTCGTGCCATCGCGTCGGCTTCAGCACCGACGAGCGGCTCGATCACCTCCCCGGATGTGTCTCCCCACCAGTGCCTGCCGGTGTAACGGCGTTCTCGATCGGAGTCCTTCGCGTCATAGCTCTTCCAAAGCGCGGCCCCCATCAGTCGAGTCTCATGGCGGCCCTCGTGCTGGCACCGGGTGTGCACCAGAATCGTGCCCGATTTTGAGACGAGATAGAGGATGCCCTTGCCGAAACCGTAGGTACCGCCGCCCAATGCCTGGTCACGTGGCTCACCGATATTGCGGAGGAACGCAACGAAGTCAGGACGCTTCTCGGTGACTGCATCAGCGCGCGTCGGTCCGCCGAGTCCTCTAGTTCCCCGATCCGAGATCGACAACACCCTGATAGTGGGCTGCTGCAATGAGTCGCGTAGTGGAAGAACCTGCTTGGCAGGAGCCCGCCGCAGCAGATTGTCTCTCCAGGCCGGTGCATCGGCGGCACTCACGGTCCGCAGATCGATGCGATAGTCCACCGAAACGCCATCACTGCGACGAGCGTCCCAGCTGTTCTGGGCCGATTCGCGGACCAAGATGGTCAGATGATCGAGTTCGGGCTTACCGAGCTGATTCCTGATTCCCTCAGCGGCACTGGCACCTTCCGGCGGAAAAGGTTGGGAAGCCCAAGCAGGCGGGTTCACACATGCTCCTCGATCATCACCCGGATATGCCGTTCCACTTGGCTGTCCTCCATCGGGCCTGGCGTGTTCCCCGAGAGGTCGATCGTGTAGTCGACATCACGCACATTCGAAGAGATTGCGGCCGCTGCCAGGTCCACGGTGGTCAGTCTGGGAAACGCGATATCCACGTTGTACCAGCGCTGTTCGTCGACCCGGTACCGGGTGTGACGGTAGTGGTCATCGTCCGCTTTGCGGTAGCCGATCGATGCCAGTTGGTTGAGAACTGCCGTCTCGTCGTCGGAAAGCTCGAGCACCCGATTGATCAGATCGAGGAGGCCGATTCCCTCACGTACTGAAGGTTCCAGTCGAAGCCAGACCAGCCCCAAGACACCGTTGACCGGCGGCTCCAACTGATCGAGGCCGTGGATTCGGACCTGGCGACCGTTAGGACTTGTCGAGGTTTTCACCTCGAGAGCGCCCGCGTCTGTCGCGAAATCATGACGATAGCCTGATGGCCCTCGCCACAAGAGGTGAGCGCTGCTGTCATGCTCGAGAAGGCGTGCCAACACCATCAGTTCACCGAACAATCCGGCTCGTTGCTCGGGGCCCAACGGTGGACCGGAATTCTGGAACAGCGCCTTCCATCGATCGAGTACCCGATTGAGAACCTTCAGCGGATTCTCGGAAGCCGCCTCGGTGGCAATGAGGACATCGGCGCACAGGGTCGTGAAGATGTCGCTGAGATCTGAACGAAGACAGGCCAAATCGGCGTAGTCGCGTCTCGTCCGGTCGTCATCGAGGGTCCGCTTGTGCAACATCAGGACCGGGCCATTGAGCCCTTTGCGTACGTTCTGATGCGCTCCGACCGGCACGAGGAGGTGCCGGTTGCCTGCGTTGTCGAGCGCGGCCGCCAGCGATCCGTTGTGCGTCGGCACGGGTAGGTTGGAGACAGCGAGGACGGACGACATCGACGGCGGGCGATGTTCGAGGCGTCGCCAGTGGTCGTCGAGAACTTCCCGGATCTCTGTCGACATCAGACGTCCTCGGCTTCGAGGGCGCTGAAGTCTTCCTCCTCGATTTCGACGCCAGACAGGTCTGCCGAGATGTAATTGGCCTCCCACGCAACAGTGCTGTCGTCGTCCGTGGGTGTCGGGAACACCAGACCTACACCGATGACGTGCTCCGGTGCGTTCAGCGGTTGACGCTTGTCTTTCGACGGCTCTGGCGTCGAAACCTTGTCGATCGGATAGAGCACCAACAGTCCGGCGTCGGGTTGTTGTGTCCGACGAGCTTTTTTGATTTCTGTTTCGGATGTGCTGGTTGTGATTCCCTGGAGATCTAGGCCGGCGTCGCGACGGCTCATCAGCGTCTTGATGTCGGAATGATCTGGCCCAGAAGCGAATTGGGATCGAACGATCGTTCCGACGGCGATCTCTGGCGCGAAGTCGAACCGCTCCGAACTGTTGTCAGCCGGTTTTCCGACCACCGCGATGTTCCAACGCCGCAATGTCCCTGCGTTTCGAATACGCTTCTCGATGTAGCCTGCCATCAACTTCGCGTCGCATTCCTGCGACCGCTCATGAAACTGGTAGCTCCGTAGAAACTCCAGTACGGCGTCACTGGACACATCTCGAATGAGAAAGCGTCCATCCGCTGTGCTTCCCTCGACACTGCCGTTTCGAACGGCCTCGCTCACGAGCTTGCGTGCTGCTGATTGATTGTGCCGCAGCCATTCGGATTCCAGACGGAAGTACCTGGTCTGGACACGTTGTCCACCGTAGGACGACGATGCCGACACCGCGTCCTTCATCTTCGCGGCTGCTGTCACGCGCAGTGCGGGGTGCGTCCGAAGGCGTACCGCGAAGTTCATCGGTGTCTTGCCCTCGGTCATATAGACATCGATGTCACGGCGCATCTCGGTCTCGACTGTTGCGAGGTGGCGGAACCAGTCCTCGAGGTCCTTGGTCATCCAGATGCGTGGCAGGTCCGCGTAGCCTTTGCGGTAGCCGAACCAGCGGCCCATCTGCAGCAACGTGTCATATGTGGAAACCGAGCGCACGAAGTAACTGACGGACAGCCCCTCGAGCGTTAGACCTCGCGACAGCGTGTTGCCGCCCACAGCGATCGCAACCACGGGTCCGTTCTCGTAGTCGAGGCGGTCGGTGCTTTCCGAGTTGTCCATCACCACGCGGCAATCACGCAGTACGCCCGGCAGTTTCGTTGCCAGATCATCGAACGAGACAAACTTCTCGTCGAAAGCGACAGCAGGCACGCGGGACGTCTCTTCGGCCCAGAGTGTGCGCAGCTCGGTCTGAAGCGCCGGGTCCTCCAGGTTGCGTCCGATCTTGGCTCGTAAAGACAGCAGCGGCTGTCGGAAACCGTTGTGGACAGCGGTGCGAACGCTTGTGTGAATTAACATGGTGCAGTGCGGGTTTCCGCCGCCACGAACTCGGCGGGCGGCGGTTGTCAACCAGAAATACAGCACTGCCCGGCGCAAGGTGTCCGTAATGGTCGGATAGAAGCCTTCGGCATCCGCCCTGGTTTTCGGTCGGACGAGTTCGACATCGTCGTCAGGGACAGTGCGGATCATGTCGTAGCCGTCATCGACATCATTGGGGTCTTCGCCATCCAGCGCGTACCGGCCGAACAATACCTCCGTTCCGAAATGACCCTGCGGTTGAGGGAGGTTCACGATGAAGTGTTCAGGATACAGATCCTCCGCGGCAGGGTTTATCAACAGGTTCGCGAACGGTGAGGCGGTGTAGCCGACATAGGCAGACTTCGGCAGTGTGCTGAGGATCTGCCGAATCAACGGGTTGATCGACTTCGTCGCGACAGTCGCCTGATCGGCCTCGTCATCAATGATCAGTGCCGGGCAATCTGCCAAGTACTCTGAAGCGTCGCCCAGCCACTTCACCAGTTTGCGCAGCACCGTGGCGTTCTTCTTGACGACACAAAGCACGTGGGTCTTGTTCGACTTGCCGAAGAAGCTGGCCGGGTTCGCGGTTGGTCGGAAGTCGTGATCGAGGTCGGTGATCTGAGTCCACAGCGTGGGGTTCGGCTCCACGAGTTGCTGAACCAAGCGGGCCTGGGTCTGTCTGCGGAGGCCGTTGTGAATCCCCGCGAGCACGATGAACAGCTTGTAGCGGCGATCGGCAGCCTTGGCCATGACGGCGGTGAAGTTGGTGGTCTTGCCGGACTGTACGTAACCGACGACCAGGCCTCGCGTCGAGAAGGAGCTCTGCCTCGGATGCTGTAGGAGTGAGACGACCCGAGTCGAGGACCGATCCAGACTGTCGATGGACGTCTCGTCCAAGCTGTTCTTCAGCCCGGCGGCGATCGACGGCCACAGTTTGTCGTCGGGATGAGGACCGGCGTACCAGGTTTCGTAGTTGTCGATCACGACGGAGGGCGGCTCTCGCATCTCTTTGATGCGCACGACTTCGCGCTCATGACGGTCGACGATCCGCTTGATGACCTCATCAGGCGGGGAAAACAAACGGAGTTTCTTGACCGCTTCGGCCGGCGTGTAGGTATCGAGCAACACCCTGAAGACATCGAACAGCTCATCATGCTCGTCAATCACGTCGCTCACCGGCATCTCCCACTGCGTGCTAGCCCCTACGTCGACGGTGGGAGGTTTGGTTCCCCCACGTTGCGGGTAACTGTATCGACTTGATCCGATGATCTCCGGGCAAGTGGACGAAGTGTTACCCCGCCGATGACAAGTATCGGACGCAGACGCGGGTTCGCTACAGGGATGCGCTACACACGGTCTGGTCGAGGGAGAGGTGCCACGAGGTGTCGACCTGGGAGAACGTTCAAACGAACAGCTGGCCGACTCGTGCGAAATGGTCTAGCGGGGCGGTGTCTCGCGTGTCGATCCATGGACGATCGACAACCTTGCGCGCATCCTCGTGAGTCACTTGCTTCCCCAGGGCAGCCGACAAGACATGCAGAGCAAGCACGGGTGGGATCGCATTGCCGATCTGCTGGGCGATATCGTTGCCCGACCAGGGGTAGTCGAGCGGGAAGGTCTGCAGTCGACCCGCCTCGGCCAGGCTGAACCGTGGACTCTCGGTTCCCGCGCCGTCGACGATCTTGTTTCGAGACACTTTGCCGGTGATTGTGGCCGATGGCTCTCGAGAATGGCGACGACCTCGCAACTTGGGGTTGCCGCCTGTGCCATAGTTCGAGACGACGTAAAAGTCGTATCCGCGATTCAGCGCACCATCCATCGTTTCCCAGGGGAGAAGGTGGGAATCACCCGCGGTGCGTTCGACGCCTTTGCGGTAAGAGCGGTGGGTGGCGTCCGGAAGTTTGCGCTCACCTTCGAGGCTGGCGATCAGAATGGCTCTACGGCGGGTCTGTGGAACGCCGAACTGTTCCGTGCGCAGCACATCGCAGACGACGTGATACCCGATCTTCTTCAGAACAGTGCCCATCGCTTTCCAGATAGGCAAAACTGCCGGAACCTGTTCCAACACAATGACCTTGTATGGATCACTGTGGCGGTGCGCGGCCAATGCCCATCGCAAGGGTTCCAGGACGAGGCCGGTACGCTCGTCCTTCAAGGACTCCAGGTCTGTAGATACGTCCTCACCGGCACCCATCTTGGCGGCGTAGCCCAAGACCTCATCGAGTGCCTTGCGGCCTGCTCCCGAACCGGCGACGGTAAACGTCTGGCAGGGCGGGCCAGCGGCCAGTATCCAGGCGCTCGGCGCTGTCTCGGGTCCGAAATCGCGTACATCGTGTGGGCGATTGTTCAGACCGGCGGCGGACCTTGTCGCGCATGCGTTCCGGTCCCACTCGAATCCATAGACGTTCAGCCCCAACCACCGCGCCGCCACATCGAGCCCTCCGGGTCCGGCGAACAAGTCGATCATGTCGACCTGGCGGGGTCGGAGTTGCTCATGCGGATCGGAGGGCATGACTCGCGATCTTAGCGGCGTGACACGGCCTCGCCATACGGCGCTCAGCAGCCGGTCAACGCTGCCCGCAGGGCGAGGCCAACCGCGCATGCGGCGGGAGGTGGGGTCGCATTTCCCACCTGGCGATATCGCGCCGTTTTGCCGCCTTCGATGCGCCAGTACGCGGGGAACCCCTGTAATATGGCGACCTGTTCGATGGTGAGTTTCACCATATGTTCCGGCCCGAGAGCCGGATTCCACACGAAGTCGGCGGCTGGTAGCTCGTCGCCGATCGATCGAGCGTTGACGCCGATTCTCGCCCAAGCTCGAACAGACCCCTGGGGCCCGAGGTCCCCACCGCCGCGGTCCCAGGAGCCACCGACGATGGTGGGTGCGATCTCGTCAGCCTGTGCTGCCCACTCGTCGACCTGAGGCCAGCCGCGCACACCCATAGATGACCGCAACACCGTGCCTACTGTCAGATTCAAGCTCGGCGGCAGAGCCGTTAGATTCGTCTTGAAGCGTGCAACGCCTCCGTCGCGCAAGGCGACCAGTATGCCTAGCAGTCGGTGCTGCGGTACCCCGAAGTCACGTGCGTCGATCACCAGCCACCGGTACTCGTAACCAGCAGTATCAAGGTACTTTTCGACGCGGGACCGGCTTTCAGAGTATTCAGGTCGGGTGACCATGTCAGGTACGTTTTCGATGAGCAAGGCACGGGGTCGCAGCTCCGACGCCAACCGACCTGTTGTCTCGAGCAACTCCAGTTCCCAGCCGCTGCCACGTTGTCTCGATGCCGTTGCCGCAGACCTCACTCTCGGGAGACCGGCTGCCAAGAGATCAATATCGGCCGACCGTGGTAGATCCAACCGCGGTTCGAACTTCAGCAGGTCTGTGCTGAGAACATTCCAGCGAGGCCGATTTGTTCGCAGCGTCGCGCACGCGATGTCGCGGTTGTCGAGGAGCAGGATGGGATCGAAACCCGCCTGCTCGAGACCGAGAGCGAGTCCGCCGGCGCCGGCGCAGAGCTCAACCGAATGCATTCGCCGACCCGTGGGCACCACTCGAGGGTCGATCTGTTCAGCGTCGGACAATGCCCCACCTCCCACGCGATAGATGTTTTACTCAGGGTAATGCGCGGGTCTACAAAGCTTCTTACGACTTGGTTCGAGCGGTTCGCCCGAACCGGTCAGGGACCACCTCTTCCTCTTGGCCATCCGCACAGCTCGGCGGCTGTCGGAGCCTCTGTGGGGGTCATTACGGGTCTTCGATGTGTGCGAAGCGCCTCGAGAGCAGGAGTGACCGTGATGCAGGTCCGACGGAATGCCGAGACTCTCACTCTGCTGCGCAAGGCGAGCTCGATCTCCCGATCAGCGACGCGCTGGCAGTGCCCGAGAGCTTCACGAACTTCTGTGTGACCAGGCTGTTCGCGAACGAAGGGCGATCGAGCCATGACCGCCAGCCCGGTTGAACTCGTCCGCTACGACGCCGCCGGAGCACTCGCACTCGCCGACGAACTCGAGTCGGTGTATCTCGCCTCGCACCGCGAGCAGCAAGGCAATCCGTGGTACAGCCCCGGGGAAGTTCTGGGAACGCTTAGTGGATATGTACGCGCCGATTGCGGGTTTCGAGTTAGTGGCGGGACGGATCGACGGCCGAATGATCGGTTATGCCTTCGGTACCCCATACCGCCGACCGGAAGCAGTATGGCACAAGGCCCTTCGGGTCTATCCGCAGTTGCAGGCCGTGTCGGCGGGTGCACCCGTTTACATGTTTCGTGAGTTCGCCGTACACCCCGATCGCCAGGGCCAGGGGCTCGCGCGAATGATCCACGATGCCCCTACTGGCGGAGCGTCCTGAACGACTGGCCTATCTGCTGGTCCGGGTCGGCAACCCTGCTCGAGCGGCGTATAAGTCGTGGGGCTGGCATTTGATCGGTCAAGATCAGCCCTTAG